>JAOTSI010000164.1 GCA_029865005.1 Desulfobulbaceae bacterium | reverse complement strand
GGGGGGCTGATATTTTCACCTATATCAAAGCCCGGCGCGACACTCCCGAGCTGGGACGTTACACCATGGCCACCAATTATCGGGCCTCCACCCCGATGGTGCAAGCGGTAAATAGCTTCTTTGACAAGTCTCATCCCTTTGTTTTTGATCAGGATATTGAATTCTCACCAGTTAGCTCTTCAGGTAATCCGGATCGTAATCCGCTCCTGGTCCAGGGGAACGCCCCATCCCCTTTCAAGGTCTTGCTTCTTAATGATGAAACCCTGGCAAGTTCCCCGGCCCGTGGCATTTCCAAGGAGATGGCCGGACAGGCCAGTGCGACGTGGTGTGCGGCTGAAATAAGTCGTTTACTCATGGCCGGTCAGGCCGGGGAAGCACTTATTGGCGATGAGCAGCTAAGTTCCGGCCATATTGCGGTCCTCACCCGCACCCATTACGAGGCGGAGACCATGCGACAGGCCTTGAGTAAGCTGGGGGTGGCCTCGGTCTATTATTCCATGGAATCGGTCTATACCACCCCGGAAGCTGCCGAGATGTATCAATTGCTCCATGCTTTGACCCAACCTGGTGATTCCACAGCGGTGCGCACCGGCTTGGTCACCGTATTTTTCGGTTATAACGGGCATGATTTTGATCGGTTCCGTAGCGATCAGCAGGAGTGGGAACAGTTACTCAATGATGTATGGGAGTACCATCGCATCTGGAATAAACATGGTTTTCTAGCCATGTTCGAGCAACTCATTGCGGAACAACGGGTGGTTTCCCGGATCATGGCCCGAGCCGATGGAGAACGCCAACTGACAAATATTCTACATCTTGCCGAGTTGCTCCAGGAACAAAATTTCCAACGTCCCGGCATGGAAGAGCTCCGCCGCTGGCTCTCTGAGCAGATTGCGGCTGCGGAGAGCGAACAAGCGGGATCGGCCCAACAATTACGGTTGGAGAGTGATGAAAACCTGATCCGGATTATCACCATTCATAAGGCCAAGGGGCTGGAATATCCAGTGGTTTTTCTTCCATTTATCTGGTCCGGTCGCCAGCCTTCACCCAGTGATTTAAATATTTTTCATGATCCAGATGACCTTCGTTGCATCATCGATATGGGCAGCGGAGTGGAAGAAAATGCTGCCCTGGCGGCTAAAGAACGGCTGGCCGAGGATCTGCGTATTCTCTACGTCGCTCTGACCCGGGCCAGTTATAGTTGTTATATCTGTTGGGGCAGGGTGAGTGGGATTAACCACTCAGCGGCGGCTTATCTTCTGCATCGCGACAATGAAGGAAACCCAATAAATTTCCCGGAGTTGAACCGTGAGGTCATCAGGTCCGATTTCGCCCTCCTTAATCAGGATGAAACCTTATTTGAGGTGTTAGAGCAGCCCGCTGTTCATGAAACAGGAGAGCTGAAGCAGGTAGCTGTGGATGATGAATTGCGAGCTCGGGAATTTACCGGAAGTCTCAACGTGGAGTGGCGGATCACCAGTTATTCGGGGCTGGCCGGGGGGCAGGATCATAACGACGCCATGGATGAGCCCAAGCAAGCCGCCCCCTCGGTGGAAGATATGGGGCCGAGTGAACACACCTTCCCTCGTGGGCCGGGTGCAGGGCTAGCGCTCCATGCGATTTTTGAAAATATCGATTTTTCCAGTGCCACCCCGGAGGATCTGCAAAAGGTGGTAGAAGAGCAACTCAGTATAGCGGGGATTGGCGAGCAATGGCGAGAAACCGCCATCCAATGGATAACAAGGGTCTTGGATACGGATTTGGACAACTCCGGGCAACTCCGTCTGCGGGGGCTAGAAACCCGGGATCGTTTAAACGAAATGCATTTTTACTTTTCCCTTTCTTCCTTTGATTCCAATACATTTAACAGGGTGTTGCAACAATATGACATCCCGCCCCTCAGCGGACCTGATAAGCGAATCAACGGATTGATGACCGGCTTTATCGATCTCTTTTTCCGGCATAATAATCAATATTTCATTGCAGATTACAAATCAAACCATCTGGGAGTTTCCATGGATAACTACGACCGACCATCCATGGAGCGAGCCATGCTTGAGCACCGTTATGATCTGCAATATCTTATCTATACCTTGGCCATTCACCGGTATCTCCGCACCAGGATTCCGGATTATGATTATGATCGCGATTTCGGAGGGGTTTATTATTTCTTCCTGCGGGGGATGAGCCCTGATAGCGGAGCAGACAAAGGTGTTTACCAAGTGAAGCCGGACCTTCAGCTCATTGAAGAACTGGATCGCTGTTGTGGAGCGGAGGAGGCGGTAACATGTTGAGCACTTTACAAGAAGCTGTTGCGCTGGGTGAACTACGGAGTGTGGATCTTCATTTGGCCTCATTTTTGGCCCGGATCGGCGGCAGTGAAGTTGAACCCGCCTGCCTCAGCACCGCAGCTTTGGCGTGCAAGGCAGTGGGAGAAGGACATGTTTGTCTCCCCTTAAGCGCCATAGCTGAAAAAACAGTTTTTAATACCGCCCAGTCTCACAGTTTGCCCCCTGTGCAAGAGCTAAAAGAGAGTTTATTGCGTTGGCCGGTGGTTGGCCATCCAGGCCAGAATACTCCCCTTATTCTTGATGAGCATAATCGGCTCTATCTCGCCCGTTATTACGTATACGAGCAACAGTTGGCCGCCAAGCTGATTGCCATGGCCATTCCCCTGGAAGAACCAGATCTGGATAAGGCTAGGCAGGCCCTTGATCAGCTTTTCCCACCGGTCCAGGAAATTGATTATCAGAAGATCGCAGCGGCCATGGTGCTATTGCAACGGATCGTGGTAATCTCCGGGGGACCTGGCACCGGCAAGACCCATACAGTATCAAATATCCTGGCCCTATTGGCTATAATGTCCCATAAGCCCCTGCGCATCGGTTTGGCCGCCCCCACGGGCAAAGCCGCTGCCCGTCTCGGGGAGTCCCTGCGTCTGGCGTGGGATAAGCTCCCGGCGGATTGTCCCGCCGTCTTACCAGAAACCCCACGAACCCTTCATCGTTTGCTGGGAGTGAGTCCTGGTTCGCTAAAATTTCGTCACAACCGCGATAATCCCTTATTGCTTGATCTGCTGATCCTAGATGAGGCATCCATGATTGACGTGCCCCTCATGGCAGCGCTTTTTGATGCCTTGCTGCCCCAAACCCGTCTGATCATCCTTGGCGATCGAAATCAACTGGCCTCGGTGGAAGCGGGAAGCCTCTTTGCAGATCTGTGTGGACCGGAGCTTCCCGCATGGTCGGCACCTCTCACAAAAAAGCTCTCCACTTTAACCGGCCATACTGTAATAAACGGCCAGGGCGGCGGACTGCGCGATAGTGTAGTGATGTTACAGCAGAGTTTTCGTTTTCAGGAAAAAAGCGGGATCGGTCGTCTGGTGGAGGCGGTTAAAAATAATCAGCCCCAAGGGGTGGAACAGGTTTTAAACTCTGACTTTGATGATCTTGAGTTGCTGGAGGAAACAGGTAATCGCTTTGACGGCAACCACACCAAGATGATTCTGGAGGGTTTTACCTCCTGCCTGCAAGCAGAATCTGCTCAGAAAGGGTTAGAAAACTATAGTCGCTTTCGGATTCTTTGCGCTTTGCGGGAGGGGCCTCGGGGAGTGGGCGGAGTTACCCGCCAGGTGGAGAGTTTATTGCGCCGTCATAAGTTGATTCCACCCCCGGACCGGTTCTATTATAAAGGCAGGCCGATTATGATCCTGCGTAATCATTACGGATTGCAACTGTTTAATGGCGATACCGGCATAATCTGGCCCGATGAGCATAACCGGTTGCAAGCCTGGTTCATGCGGGAAGACGGCAAACCGGTACCTATCTCACCTGCTCGGTTGCCGCAACATGAAACCGCTTACGCCATTACGGTGCATAAGTCTCAAGGCTCGGAGTTTGACCATGTATTATTCATGTTACCCCAGGAAGATAATCGCCTGCTGAGTCGAGAATTGCTCTATACCGGGATCTCCAGGGCTAAGCTTAAATTAAGCCTCTGCGCGGATCGGGAAATCCTTCGCACCGGACTGGCCAGACGTATTCATCGGCACTCCGGTTTGGCGGAAAAATTGTCCTCAACCTCCTGATTGCAAATTATTTGAAAACAATTAGTTATAGGCAAAACACGTACCCTGTTGAAATGTCACGTTGTCTCTACGGGATGACCCAAAAAGAGTTTGACTTCCAATAAAGTTTGGTGTACCTAACTTTTATAGAATTAAAGGATGACACCATGACTGGAAACAGATTTACATCATTTTTTTGTACATTTGGCAGCAAAAAACAATGTCGTTTGCAAACGATAGCCAATCCTGCCGACGCTTTGCCCTTAGCCAACTCATGTTGCGGGGATAAGCTAAAAGTGTGCAAAATCACAGGTGACAGGGCCTCATGTGCCAGAATGGCCAACCTCGGCCTGTTACCCGGCTGCGAGCTGGAGCTGCTTTGTCCACTTCGCGGTGAAAACTGTTTAGTAAAGTTAAACGGCGGTACCATTAGTCTTGATGAACCGTCGGCGCAAAATATTCTGGTAACTCCACTGTAAAAACGATGATTTTTTCCAGGGAAATGATCTATTATTTCCTTTTCTTGCCGACCACAACCCACCCTGCCGAAGATCCGGCACTTTTGGGAAGCAGCGCAAGCGTTCCCGGAAGTAGCTTCGGTAATCTCCACCCCCGGTATTACCCATGCAAAATATCATTGTGCTGCTGATTATAGTGCTCTGCGCGGTACCTTTGGTAAAACGTTTTGTACGCATAATACGGCCTTCCAAGGATGCTAAGAACATTTGCGGTTGTCACTCCTGTTCATGTGATTCGCATACGACAGAAAAATGTGGTCGAAAAACGACCCCCTGATAATCAGCAAAAGAGTTATCCATTCGTCAATGAGCAGCATCATCAATATCGCCCTTGCAGGTAACCCCAACGCAGGTAAAACCACCCTTTTCAACCATCTGACCGGTTCCCGACAACACGTCGGCAATTATCCCGGCGTAACAGTGGAAAAAAAGGAAGGAACCTTTTTTCATAATAATCGGCAAATGCGAATCACCGATTTGCCCGGCACCTATTCACTCACCGCTTATTCCGTGGAAGAGTTGGTGGCCCGTGATTTTTTGGTCACCGAAAAGCCAGATGTGGTGATCAATATCGTGGATGCCTCCAATCTGGAACGTAATATGTACCTCACCACCCAGTTTATGGAGTTGGGAGTGCCATTGGTCATCGCCCTGAATATGGTGGATTTGGCGGCTCGGCGGGGTATTGAAATTGACACGGAAAAGCTGAGCGAGCTGCTCAAGGTCCCGGTATTCCCCATTGTGGCTCGTAAAGGAGAAGGTCTGGACAGCCTGCTGGAGACCCTTGTGGAGCTCCACGATGCACCGCCTAAGGTGGAGCCCTTGTCCCTTTCCTATGGTGATGACCTTAATCAGGCCCTTAAGGATATGACCCCCCAAGTGCGGGAAGCCGGTTTATTGGCAGATATTTATCCTCCGGCCTGGACCGCCATGAAGATTCTGGAAAACGATGACCAGATCCTCAAGATGGCCGAAGAAGCCAACTCCGAGCTGACCGAAGATCTTACCGCCAGGGCTGAAGCAGTGGCGGTGCATTTACAAAACACCATGGATATCTATCCGGAAGCGGTTATTGCCGATCATCGCTATGGTTACATCAAGTCCATTCTCCGTCATAAAGTCATTAAGCAAAAATTCATCGCCGATCGACTCTACACCAGTGACAAGATAGACAAGGTGGTTACCCATCGAATACTTGGGCCGATGATTATGGTTTTGGTCCTATTGGGTATTTATTCATTTACCTTTTCATTTAGTGAATACCCGGTGTTGTGGTTGGAAAAATTATTCGGTCTCTTTGGCAGCGGGGTTAACCATCTTTTGCCCGATGGACCGGTTAAATCCATGATCATTGCTGGAGTGATCGACGGGATGGGCGGGGTGCTCGGTTTTGTACCCATTATCATGTTTATGTTTTTCGGGATCGCTATTCTTGAAGATTCTGGGTATTTGGCGCGGGTCGCCTTTATGATGGACCGGATATTTCGCATCTTCGGGCTCCATGGCTCATCAGTGATGCCCTTTATTATTTCAGGAGGCATTGCGGGAGGTTGTGCGGTGCCGGGCGTCATGGCTACCAGGACTTTGCGCTCGCCCAAGGAACGGATGGCGACTCTGCTCACTGTGCCATTTATGAATTGCGGTGCTAAGATGCCGGTTATTGCCCTTTTAATCGGGGCCTTTTTTTCAGATAATAAAGCGAGCTATATGTTTTTAGCCACCATGGCGGCTTGGACTGTTTCGCTGCTGGCAGCCAAACTTCTGCGAACCACGGTGCTCAAGGGCGAATCCACTCCCTTTGTCATGGAGCTTCCACCCTATCGGCTCCCAACCATGCGCGGGTTGCTGATCCATACCTGGGAGCGCACCTGGCAATATATGAAAAAAGCGGGCACGGTTATTCTGGGTATCTCTATTTTACTGTGGGCCATGATGACCTATCCGGGACTGCCAGAGCAAGAAGAGGCACGTTATGACCAACTGCGGGAGGCTATTGTTGCCGATTATCCCGGCGAGATGGCGTCACCAGTCTTGGTGGAGCTAGAAAAAGAACGGGCTGAAAAGGCGCTACGCAACTCCATTGCCGGACGTATCGGCTCGACCCTGGAACCGGTGAGCAGCTTGGCTGGTTTTGATTGGCGGACCAATATCGCCCTGGCCGGTGGTTTTGCCGCCAAAGAAGTGATCCTCTCCACATTGGGCACCGCTTATTCCCTGGGCGATATTGAACAAAAGGGTTCCACCTCCCTCAAAGAACGGCTTCGTAATGATCCCAACTGGAACCCCATCACCGCTATCGCCGCCCTGGCCTTTATCATGTTTTACGCCCCCTGCTTCGTCACCCTGGTGTGTATCGCCAAGGAATCAGGTTCCTGGAAATGGGCCTTCTTCTCCATGGGATTTAACACCTCCATTGCCTTTACCCTGGCGGTATTAATTCAACAGATTGGTGGCTTGTTTGCTGGGTGATTTTTATTATTATTAAACTAATATTTATGATCACAACGCTCTGCATGTTGTATTAAACAAGTGAACGGAAAAGAAGAAAAAGATAAATATAAAACCACCCTCCAAAGAGGGTAGTTTTGATTTTACCCCTCTATAGGCCATACGACCGCCAGCTAGGTAAGCGGCCACCAACACCACCTCTGCGAGCGAGCAGGCTTGATTCACAAAGGATTAACTATAGCTCACCGCCCTCCTTTCACCCATCCGCAGCACAGGTAAACGCTTACTGATCGATAGTGTTGAATTTTTCTTTTTAACCCGGTGAACGGTTACCCAGCTAGACTGTACCTCCCCCCCCTCAATTTACTTCCTAATTTTTTCATTATATTATTACTCTGATATTCTTTTTCGATAATTTTGCCCCCTCCAAAATAAGAATTTCCGAGTTGTAGACCAGACAGTCGGCAATAGCCGTGGCAACGGTTGTGGCGTCAAAAATATTTCTCCATTCGGCAAAGGGAAAGTTTGTCGTGATAATGGTCTAATTTCTTTTGTATCATTCACTGATAATTCGGAAAAACAAACTTGATCCCTGTCGTCCAAGCAGAATATAACCAATCTCATCGCAAATCAGAAGATCAGGAGTTTGGTAGTACATGATATTTTTGGGTCTATCCGGGTTTCCCAAATGGTGTATTGCACTAAAAATATGGGTCTAAAGCCCCTGTTGCTTCATCGCCGTCGGCGTCAGTCTCACCCACGCGAAGCACTGGACTGACGCCGACGGCGATGAAGCAACAGAGGTGGCCCTTGGTTGCTTTTGAGCTTAAGGTTGAAGGGATCTACAATCGAATAACACTATAGTTTTTGAGGCATAGAACCTCGTGATTTCTTGCACAGGATTTTTCTCTTCTATGCTCTGATATACTGTTAGGTTTGAAGAAAATGCCGTTTGGGAAACCCGGATATAGCCATATTTTTCTAAAGCGAATGGTCCGGTTCTGCTGTGATCAAGTGATTAAGCATGTCCATTTTGCCGATCATGCCCCAATCTTTTCAACAACATTTTTCCAGTACATCAACGACGGGAATCGGTGGAAGTGCGAGAACCTGAAAAGTATGTTTCATCGTAAGCGATTAGATCGCGCATTATTAGCAAATCCCCCACATTAACGTATTGCTCGCGAGTTATCTTGAGCAAGGAGCAAATTCGTTTTGCGCCATAATAGAAAATGCCATGCAGAGCGCCAACGGCAACCAGAAAGTAGTAGAGCAGCATCTCGTCGGAACCAAGGGATTGCATAAAACAGCCGGAAATAAAACGGTGTGGTAAAAAGACAAAACTGCCGGTGATACGACAGAACAGATGCGAGACCATGATCTTTTTTTTGCAGCATGACATCCTCCATCATTTATTTTGTACCCTTCTCACCGGTACCATAAAAATCGGTCAAATGTCCCAAAGTCCATCTTTACAATCACTCGTAATAGCCCTTGACCACATGTCTAAATATTTTTCTCGTGTCCATCTTTGCAATCAAGTTTACACTTTCCATGTAATAACGAGACTTTTCCTTCCTTCTCCTGTTGCGTACACGTTGGAGGTCTCTATTTCGGTATGCTTTCTGTGAATTATTAGCTCGATACTCATGCCAATAATTAGGATTGTTCAACTGCCATTTTTCTTGGCTGAGTCGTTGACCGGCCTTGTATTCAGAATCGGTTTTCAGCCCACTACGGTGCCATGCCGTTTTTCTGGCTTGTTGGCACGGGTCGGCGGCTGAGCAGTGGTGTTTAATATTTTGTAGTGTCAAAAAGTTACCACATTGGGCACAAAGGGATCTCTTCCATTGTTTGCCTTTCGTCGTTAGAGATTATAAGCCCATGAAGAGATAATAAAAATTAATTATAGAAATAAAATAGTTTTAAAAAATAATTTAAGAAGAAAATAAGATGGCAGATTTTTAGACAGCTTCCCC
>JAOTSI010000163.1 GCA_029865005.1 Desulfobulbaceae bacterium | reverse complement strand
TCTGGAGTATCGGTCGGGTACAAACCCCGGTTCTGGCAATGATCGTAAAACGAAATGATTCCATTCTTCAATTCCGGCCCAAGACATTTTGGGAGCTTACAACCCGCTATAAAGAGGTTGTATTCAAACGAACCGGCAACCGTTTTGAAATCCAGCAGAAGGCTCAAAATCAACTGGAGAAAGTAATAGATCACCCTTTTGAAATAATAGGTATTGCTGGCAAAAAGAAAAAAGAGCATTCTCCTCAGCTTTTCGATCTCACCACTTTGCAACGCGAGATTAACAAGTTGCACGGTCTTCCGGCGGCAGACACTCTCGCTGCCACTCAGAATCTTTACGAAAATAAACTCGTTACTTATCCGCGAACAGACTCTCGCTATCTTAGTAAAGATATGAAGCCGCGAATCCCAAAAATTTTAGAACAACTCAAAGCATTACGGGCAAAAGATATTGAGCCGTTAAATTTAGCAAAACTGCCGTTCACCAAACGGATTATTGATGATAATAAAGTGACCGACCATCATGCTATCATTCCCACAGGTGTTAGACCGCGCAGTCTAGGAGTTAATGAAAAGCTTGTTTACGAGGCAATTACAACCCAATTCATCGCAGCATTTTATCCCGTTTGCGTTAAAAGTGTCACCACGGTAGACGGTGTTAGTAATAAAGTGAAGTTTCAAGCCAAAGGGACCCTGATTATCGATCCAGGCTGGAGTGTTCTTTTTCAAAAAAAGAGAACGAAGTCGGATACTGTTGACGGTCAAAGCCTACCAGCATTTGAAAAAGGTGAAACTGGTTCCCATGATCCTTCGCTGCGGGAAGGTAAAACCAAACCACCTAAACATTTTACTGAAAATTCACTACTCGGAGCCATGGAGGCTGCCGGAAAATTTGTCGAGGACGACACCCTACGCGAAGCCCTTAAAGAGCGAGGCATTGGTACTCCCGCTACTCGAGCCGCTATTATCGAAACCTTGTTGCGGCGTAATTATATCCGCCGTGAAAAAAAGCAGCTCCACAGCACCGATATGGGCCGTTGCCTGATTGCTCTCATTCAGGATCCATTGCTAAAATCACCTGAAATGACCGGTGAGTGGGAGGAAAAACTCAAACAAATTGAACGTAGTCAACTTGAGGCCGATGATTTTATGAATGGGATCGGCGGCTATATCCGCGATCTGATACAAATGAGTTCCTCAGGTCGTCTAGACTTTGGGCGCTGGGGTAGTTGCCCACTTTGCGGTAAAGAGGTTATTAAAGGAAAGAAAGCCTACGGTTGTTCCGGCTGGAGGGAGGGGTGTACCTTTGTTCTGGAGCCGGATTGTAATGGAGTCATACTCACTCCTAAACAGATTCAAATCCTTCTCCAAAAGCATATCTTACCATACCCGGTTCGGATTAATGACGAGCCACGCGTATTAATTCTCTCCACCCAGGGTATGCCCATGGACCTGCGTCCTCCTTCCGGCGACCGGCAAAAAAAGTCATAGATGTTGAATATTTCTAAAAGAATAATTGGGTTAGAATTTAATTATTTTAAATTAACTCTGACTCCATTTATTTCATAGTGTTTGTTTACAATGTAAATTCAAGACAATAGATCAAGTCAGAAACTTGAGTCTATTATAGATAAATAGATCTTGCCGCTGTGAAGACCATTATCTTACTGGCTCCGGCTCGACGTAGTACTTGGGCGCATTCATTTACCGTTGAGCCGGTAGTTAAGACATCATCCACTAGCAAGATTTGTTTACCGGCAATTAGTTCCGGCTTATTGGTTGAAAAAACGTTGACCAGGTTTTTTCGGCGTTGCGGCCCGGTTAATGTGGTTTGGGGCGGGGTATTTTTGTTTCTGAGCAGCAGGTTTGTTTGTAATTTTTCACGTTGGGTAGGAAAACAGGTAGTGGCCAGGAATAAGGCCTGGTTGTATCCCCGCTCTCTAAGCCTAGTTGGATGAAGTGGTACAGGGATAATTAAGTCGGGTTTTTCTAGAAATATAGTTGGATTAAATTTAGTTTGGTAAAGATGGCCGATAGTGGCTAGCACGTTTAAGTTTCCATGATATTTCAGGGAGGTTAAAAGATCTGATAATGGATTTTTGTAAAGAGCGAGGGAACGGGCTTGGTCATAGATCGGAGGGGAGATAAGACATTTCCCGCATAAACGATTTACTCCTTTGAGGAAGGGCCGGCCGCAATGAGTACACTGAGGTGAATTTATAAAAGTGATTTGAGATAGGCACTCCTCACAGAGTAGCGGCGGTTTTCCTAGGAGTAATCGTTGGTGACAGTTTAGGCAATGGGCGGGAAAAAAGAGATCGCGTAATGAATTGAGCCAGAAGCTCAAAGTCGTCCGTAAACCGGTTTGTTCCTCAAATATCATAGTTTTACCCCATGGAAGGAGCTTGGTATGTTCTGGTATTAGGTTGTTTTAAGCCTTACAGAAACAGGTGAATGGTTAAGTTATGATCACTGTTATCGCTATGAATATGGGTAAAAAGGTAAGTAAAAATTACCCAATTTAATTTTTTCTTGGATTTATAAGGTTTTATTTGAGAGGCGGTATTAAACGCATAGTGTTTTATCGGTGGTTATTTATTTTGTATAAATTATCGGTAACCGTTTACCGGGATAAAAAGAAAAAGTTTACAACATCGGCCTACTAAGCGTTAACCAGTGCTGCGGATGTGTGCAAGCAGGCCGGTGAGCTATAGTTAATTCTATGTGAATCTGACCTGATCGCGCGCAGATGTGGTGCAGATGAACGCTTACGGTCATCGAGGTCAATGCGTCAAGATAGCACAGGATTGCAAATGGTTCGTAATTATTTTTGGAAAAAACATGGAATTACTCTAATGTTGTGCTATATTCTTGCACCTATGCTTGAAGTTTTATTATAACCGGAAGTTATCTCAGACGGTTACGGCTCTATTTTAATCGGTTTTCCCGTTAAGGGGTAAACGGTTGAACTCAGAGAGCGACAATTAGTTTGTAGATATATACGGTTTCCCAGAACATTCTTTTACGGGCAGGCAATATGTCTACTATCAGTACAGCAGATAAAGATACTCAACAAACCTTAATACAGCCCAAGAAAAAACGATTGGGTGTACTCATTGGTGGTTCAGGTCTTATTGGTGGCACCTTGGCTCACTATTTCAAGACCAAAACCATAGATGATATAGAGATTCGTGCTCCGAGTAGTAAAAAGTTATCTATTCGTGATCTCAACGATATTAAGACGTATTTGGGCAGGGTTAGGCCTGATTTTGTTATCAACACTGCTATAGCATCCATTGGGTCTGACGCGCAATTGGCATATGAAGTCAATTATAAGGGTACCGTAAATCTGGCTAAAGCCTGTGGTGTATTGGGTATTCCTTATATACATGTGAGCTCAGCTGCTACCTTGCCAGCTGGTGAAAATCTCACCGAAGATTGTGAGCTTAAGTTAAATTCAAATTTAACCAACTATGCCAAGTCTAAGCTCATGGCCGAGAAAAGTTTGCGTTTTATGGGGGAAAAATGTGGCCTGGATTATACTATAATCCGGCTGGCTATCGTTTATGGAGAGCATGATCATAAAACCCAAGGGTTTCATCGTCTCTTTTTTAGTATTGCAGATGAATCCATGCCTTTTATGATTACCAAAAAAGGCATAAAGTTTTCTTATTCCAATGCGAATAAATTACCTCATTTTGTTCATCATGTTTTGGAGCATCGCGAGGAATTTTCCCGTAACACTTATCATTTTGTTGATAAAGATCCCGTTGAGTTGGCTGATCTTATCCTTACCATACGATCCTATTTGGAACTTAGACGGCCCTATGAAGTTTACGTACCCTATCACATTATCAAGGTAGGTAAATATTTTCTGGAACGGCTTGCTAAGGTTTTTAATTGGTTTGGTATCAGCGTACGGTTACCGCCTGAATTGATGTTTTTGGAGAACTTCTATCAGTCTCAGACTCTTTCCTCAGAAAAAATTAGAAATTCTAGTTATGTTGACCCGTCACCCGATGAGAATATATATAGTGCTTTGCCAAATTTAGTTGTTTACTATCTGTCGCGTTGGAGTCATTTAAATTTGATAGACACTTTTAGTAAGAATTATTTTGGTGAAAATGAAGTGGAGGAGGATTTTATTCATCATCCGGAAAAATTGCTCCAAGAGGTACATAAAAATTCTATTGCCTCCTTTGACGATATCTAATTTTAAAAGAAAATAAATTTATTATTGATTGTTTAACTTCAGCACGGTCCTGTTTTTAATTCCATGACTCTTTTTCGTTACATACGCGCAGCTATAGCCTTTGTTGCCATACCTTTTCTCACCTTAGTGGTGAGTTCTATCTCATTGTTGGTAATATACTGTTTTCGTCTTAGCCAAAAAAAAGCTCAAATTGGTCCTCAATTATGGGGTCGTATGATATGTCGACTCTCTGGTGTGAAGGTAAAAATTGAAGGTTTAGAAAATATTTCTCGGGATGAAACCTATATTTTTGTTGCCAATCATGTGAGTCAATATGATATTTTTACTTTTCAGGGCTATTTCAAACATGATTTTAGATGGATAGCTAAAAAGGAACTCTTTCGGATACCGGTGTTTGGTACCGCACTGGGTTATTTAGGTATTATCCCTATAGATCGTTCAAAAGGTCGCAAGGCGATTAAAAGCCTTAATAGGGCGGCTGAGAGAATAGCTGCTGGTGCATCGGTACTAATTTTTCCTGAAGGAACTCGAAGTCCTGACGGTAAAATGCAGGATTTTAAATATGGAGCTATTCTATTGGCTATTAAATCCGGCGTTCCAGTGGTACCAATCGGTTTTAACGGAACCTATGAGGTTTTGCCGAAGGGTAAGTTGTTTCCGGAATCTGGAGAGGCTGTAATTCGGGTAGGTAAGCCGATTTCAACCAAGCATTACAAGCCCCAAGATAAAAAAATGTTGGCTGAAAATCTTCAGAATGAAGTTTCTTTATTACTTAATATTCCGACTGAGTAGTTTTAAGGCCTAGGGAATATAATCCTCCCCTTATTGGAGTTTACCGTTCATCTATAGTCCCTTTTGGTGAGGTAACCATTAATTAATGATCCTGCGTTTTGTTGCTTCTTTTTGAGGATTATTTTAAGTTTTAAGTAGGTTTAAGGTTTTTGTCTTTTTTGCCGACCCTGATTTTTGGGTTGGATAGTAATTGTACCTGGTCACATGGTCTATAACTAACTGATTTAATATATTTCTCGATTGTAAGCCGTTACTGAGATTTATGGGCCTATTATCATCAATTATCACCAACGATAGAATAAATAACAGGAAGAAAGTATATGGTACTTCTTAGAAATATCAGTAAGTTGTTTGTTAGGGCAACGTTAATGTCGCTTTGTTTAATTATCGTACAGTTTATACCTAGTATGGGGTACGGACAACAACAAACAACTCTTTTTATTCCGTTGAAAATTAATTCACCTTCTCCTCACTCTCTTGAGGGATTTGTTGATAATTTGTCGATAACTAATGATAAAACTAAATCATTTGTTGTCCTTACCCGGGAAGAGGCAAATAAGGTGATTGATTACTCTGGAGTTTGGCCGCCGCAAAAAACGGTACTTGCCGAAGTGGCAGAAAAACGGGATGTTGCTTATGTGGTATTGGGTACAATAACTCAGTTGGGAGAGCATTATAGCGTAGATATTTTGGTCTATGACCGGCTAAGTGAAAATGCTGCTCATCCTGCTTATCGCGAAGCCGATCAAAGGGGTGATCTAGGTATAACTCTCCGTGAAACCCTTAATGACGTTTATCTCTATACTCGTAGAAACGATATTATTTCTACAGTCGAGATTAGAGGTAATAAACGAATTGATACCGGTGCAATATTGCGAAAAACGAGGTCGAAAAGTAACGACACTGTTGATAGTGCGCAATTGCGGGCGGATATGAAAGAAATTTTTAGCATGGGCTATTTTGAAAATGTCTTTATTGAGGCAGAAAATAGCAAGAAAGGAAAACGAATCATCTTTCGAGTGGAGGAAAAACCACAGGTTACAGAGTTAACTTATAAAGGAATCGATGACCTTGATGAGAAAGAAGTTCAGGATGCCGCTGGGTTAAAAGTAAATACTATTCTTAATAATGCTAGCCTTATGGATGGTTTAAAGCGTATTAAGGAGTTTTATAAGGATAAAGGTTTTTTCAACACTACGGTCGATGTGGAGACTCTCGCTACATCCTCGGATGAAGTGGCTCTTACCATTGATATTGTGGAAGGTGAGAAAATATTTATTAAAAAGGTTTTATTTCGGGGGAATAAGACATTCTCCGGTAATGAGTTGGAAGATGTTATAGAGACCGCAACCAGGGGCTGGTTATCTTGGTTTAAAGATTCTGGAGTATTAAAAACTGAGCAGTTGAAGCAAGATCGTGATCGCCTTGCTATGTATTATTACAATCAGGGCTTTATGGCTGTTAAAATCGGAGAGCCCCTGGTTGAGCAAAGCAAGGAAGCTATTGCCATCACTTTTCCCATTGAAGAGGGGCCTCGTTACCGGGTAGGAACTGTTGATATCACCGGAGATCTTATTGATGATAAAGATAAATTACTCGCTTTGCTTGGTATCCGTAAAGAAGAGTATCTTAATAGAGAGACTTTGCGCAAAGATCAGCTGAAATTAACGGATCTTTATGCCGAACAGGGATATGCCTTTGCCAATGCTCACCCGAAGATTACTAAATCCGAGGGAGGAAGCCGGGTTGATATTAATTTACAAATCGTAAAAAATGATTTGGTCCGTTTTAACCGGGTAGAAATCAAGGGTAACGTGAGAACTCGTGACAACGTAATACGACGGGAATTAACTGTTAAAGAGGGCGGTATTTTTAGTTCCAAAGCCTTACGTAAATCAAATATGAATCTACAGCGCTTAGGCTATTTTGAAGAAGCTAATATTACCCCCCATCCGGTGGGTGATGAATCGCTGATGGATGTAATAGTTGAGGTCAAGGAACGTTCTACTGGACAGTTTAGTATCGGGGCTGGATATAGTTCAGCAGATTATCTGATGTTTATGGCTGAGATATCGGAGAATAACCTTATGGGGACTGGTAACCAGCTTTCCTTATCGGCAGATATCAGCGGAACTGCCACCCGGTTTAATTTGGCTTATACTAATCCGCGTTTTTTTGATTCCGAACTTACCGGTGGTGTAGATATTTTCAATATGCAACGAGATTATGATGATTACACTAAAAACTCCACGGGTGGAGGATTGCGTTTTGGGCATCCCCTGACTGATAATTGGAAAATCTTTTATAAATATAGTTATACCGATACTACTCTTAGCGATATATCGGAAGACGCTTCCTACTATATTTTGCAGTCTCAAGATATTCGTACAACCAGTGCACTTGGGCTATCCTTGGTCCGAGATACCCGTAACCGTTATTATTCTCCCAGTGCCGGATCAAGAAATAACTTAACCATTAAATATGCCGGTGGTCCTTTGGGAGCTGAAGCCGCTTTTACTAAGATTGAAGCAGGCAGTAGTTGGTATTACAGTCTTCCTCTTAGTTCGGTTTTTCACCTTAACGGTTCTATGGGTCGGGCTTTTGAGAATAAAGATAATATGCTTCCAGTTTATGAGAAATTTTATCTTGGCGGGCTAAATTCCATTCGCGGCTTTAAATCATCACGGGTCAGCCCTCGTGATTCTATCACCAATGAGCGTATCGGAGGTGATAAGATGTGGTATGTTAACTTTGAAGTCATCTTTCCACTTCTCACAGATGCCGGGCTCCAGGGTGTTGTTTTTACAGACTTCGGAAACGTGTATGCTGTTGATGATGATTGGGATTTCGGGGATTATAAAAAAGCTGCTGGTCTGGGTGTAAGATGGTTTTCTCCCCTGGGACCGCTTCGGCTGGAATTAGGCTATAATCTTGATCCTCTTGAAGGTGAGGAAGATTCGGTGTGGGATTTTAGTATCGGAGGTCATTTTTAATGACTTAACTGTTTTGACATTTTAGTTTTATATTTGTGGCCGCCCGGATTATTTCCGAGGCGGCCCCAATTTTTTGTACTTTCTTTTTTTGTAATCGTTTATGGAGTATATTGGAATAATATATAACTCCAGTACTGTAAGCCTTCAGCATTATTGCTGAGCTTTTACTTTTATTGATAGTTTTATTTTACTTATGTCCCAAGAATCTGATGCAATTAAGAGTATAATTTCTCAGCTTCGACCAGGAACAACCCATGATATATGTGGTTTTCGTGGTTCAAGCAAAGCTATGTTCTCTGCCCGTCTTACCTCTGAGGTAAAAGGTAATATTCTTTTTATTCTCCCGCAAGACGAGCAACTGGAACCCTTTGCTCAAGATATGAGATTATTCACCGATGAAGAGGTGTTGATCTACCCAAGCTTTGAAATTCCGCCTTACACCCCGCTTTCTCCCGACCCCGCCACTATTTCTAGTCGAATTTCCACCTTAACCAGACTTGTTAACAATCCTGAGGATCGGTTGGTTATTACCTCGGTGGAGGCTTTGTTGCGACGCATAGTTCCGGCTTCTATTCTTGATGGACGGAGCGAACTGGTTATTACAGGAGAGGAATTTGAACATGAGGTTTTGATTAGATCATTAGTTTCGGCAGGATATGAACAGTGCAGCTTGGTGAAACAAGTGGGGGATATGGCAGTGCGCGGTTCAGTGATCGACATTTATTCTCCGTCCCCTGCAGGATTGCAAGAAGGTCCATTACGGCTCGATTTTTTTGGGGATACCTTGGAGTCTATTCGTATTTTTGATCCTCTTACTCAACGTTCCGTCAAGGAGCTTGATGAAACAGTCATTTTACCCTGTTCTGATATCCTTTTCCCTAAAGAGGGTGAACTGGCAGCCTGGAAAGAATATCTTTTTGAAACGGTAGCGCAACAAGATTGGTCTGTGGAAGCCGGTCGTTATATCAGTGGTCAATTAACTGAGCAGTTACGTTTTGCAGGCATTGAATTCTTTTTGCCATTA
>JAOTSI010000433.1 GCA_029865005.1 Desulfobulbaceae bacterium | reverse complement strand
AGATTGTAATGGTCTTCGTTTAATACCATTCTGGCGTTTTTCAGATCCAGATTGTCTTCTGTCGTTTTGCCCCATGGTAATTCACATATTAATTGTAGATGGGAAAAAGCGACCTGATATTCGGGGGAGGCCGGAGAAGTATTCTCTAATCGAGATAGCTCCTTTTCTACCTCTGGCCGAACTGTCTCGGGCATGGATAACTGCTCAAAATGTTCCCTAAGCTCTTTTACTTCGTTGCTTTCTTCCTTACCTTCTCCTAATTCTTTCTGTATAGTTTTGAGTTGTTGTCGCAAAATGTAATTGTGTTGATCTTGGGAAAGTTTATCTTTGGTTTCGTCGGAAATTTTTTTTCGAACTTCCAAAATTTGAATTTCATGACGGAGGTGTTCTTGTAAGAAGTGCATTGCTTCCACTTCTGTTTTTTTCTCTAGGAGTTCCTGTTGTTGTGTGTGATCGATATTGAGTAATCTGCCCACCTGGTAGACTTGTTGAATAGGATCAATATTGAATGAGACAAATGATGGAAAGGTAAATTTTAGCTCAGGATGACTGAGAGCAAAATATTTTCCGGCAAGATCCTGAAGCTCCCTCTGTAGAGCCTCACGTTCCACACCTTGCACCATTTCGACGGGCAAAGGCCTTACCTGCGCCTTTATGAACGGAGTTACTTGTTCAATATGGGATATCTCTGCTCGTTCCATGCCCTGAATGATAAGCTGAATTGCCGAAGCGGATCGGCCAACCAACATGATTACCGAGGTGGTACCGATTGTGTAGAGGTCTTTGGGGGTGGGGTAATCAATGAGAGGGTCGCGCTGGGACAGGGCGAAAAGGATTTTATTCTCACTCTTTAGGCATGATTCCACTGCCTGTATTGCTACCGGTGCTTCAACCGAGTATGGCAGGGAAGTATCCGGGAATATAACCATATGTTTAATTGGTAAAAGAGGAAGGCCATAAGAGCGACTTGTATCACCCATATCATAATATCCTGTGGAATGAAAAGATTGTAAGATACCCTCAAGCCCCTTATCAATACCTGGTCACGTGTATTGTAACTTGTTGATTTAATACACTGCGAGATAGTAAGTGATCACAGGTATCTCAGATATATGTAGTTGCCGCTGCTCGCTATAGCACATTTATGCTTGGCAAAGGCATGAGGATGAGGTCCCGGTGACCACTTACTCTTATCAAGTATTTAATAAGGAGCAAATGTTAATACTTTATTAAATGATAGCTGTTTTTTTATCATTATTCAAATTGGCTATGAAAAACAAATGTCCTAGTGTGAGAAGTAATACGTTTTTTCCGGTGTGTAATAGGTGTGGGAAATCCTGTAAATATGGTAGATTAAGGTGTTTTGATAATGTGTTGCCTTCTTTCATCGGTGTTAAGCTGTATGCTGCTTTTACAAGGAATAATAATTGGAATTTATGAATAATCTTATTGGTACCTCCGCTCGTCCTTTTAGCCTTTTGGACTGTGATGGAAAGCTTTGCAGAAGTGAAGACTATAGAGGAAATTGGCTTTTAATGGTTTTTCATCGTCACCTTGGCTGACTGCCGTGTCGAGCTCATCTTACGCAGTTGCGTGGAAATGAAAAATTATTGCAAGAACTAGGTGTGGAGGTCATTGTGGTGAGTTTTGAAGCAAACTTTCTTGCCCGTCAATATATAGAAGAAACTTCTATGAGGTGGCCACTGTTGGTTGACGAAAAACGTGATCTCTATGGAGCTTATTCCATGCTTAATGGTTCTTTTTGGGATATTTGGGGGCTGAAAACATGGATTGCATATTTTAAAGAGTTACGTAAGGGACATAAGCCAAAAGAATCTAAGGGTGATGTTATGCAACTAGGTGGAGATGTGTTGATTGATCCCAATGGCATAATTCGTTTACATCATGTGGGAATGGGTCCGGCTGATCGGCCTACAGTCAATTCCATTCTTGGCATTATTAGGAATTGATATTTTAGTTTTTGTTCTAAGGTGTATGTGGGTAGTTGTGGTGGGCGGTTATTTGGTTTCGTTTCCTTTTGATTTGCTATCCGTCTAGTTTGACAATGACAACTTAAGGTAATTGAATTATGAATATAAAAAATGATGCTTTTAGTCACAAACCCGATAATACGGAGATAATTTCAAGGAGGAGCAAAGCATATGATTTGTCCGGCATGTGAGAATGAGTTACAAAATATAACGATAGAGAACATTACCTTAGACGTTTGTACTAACGGCTGTGGTGGGACTTGGTTTGATAGATTCGAGCTGCAAAAAATGGATGAATCCCATGAGTTTACCGATGAGAGTCTGGTCGACCTCGATATCAATCCCCAGGTAGCAGTGGATCATAATAAAAAAAGAAATTGTCCCAAGTGTCAGACTTTCATTATGATGAGACATTTTTTTAGTCCGAATCAGGAGGTGGAGGTTGATGAATGTCCAAAGTGTGGTGGTTTTTGGCTGGATGAGGGAGAAATTTTTTCAATACGAAATCAGTATGCTAATAATGAAGAAAGGTCCAAAGCAGCCCATAAACATTTTGCAGCGCTTTTTGATGTAGATCTTGCCGGTATGAAAGTGGAAAGTGAGGAGCAAACGGAAAAAGCCAAAAAAATTGCCCGGATGTTTCGTTTGATTAGTCCGAGCTATTATTTTCCGAAACTAAAAGGGTAGGAGTATATGTGTAAGTGGTCACAGGCACCTCATCTTCATACAGTAACCGATGCCCGCATAGATGGCGTTATAGCGAGCAGCGGCTACTGCATAAATCTGAGGCACCTGTGATCAGGTACGTATTTGTTTGTGCTTACAGGTATGTCGGCTTTATACAGTTGTATTGTCAGCATTGGGGGGGAGTGATTAGTGG
>JAOTSI010000162.1 GCA_029865005.1 Desulfobulbaceae bacterium | reverse complement strand
AGATAAGTGGCATAGCCAACACCGAGACCAAGTCCGGTAATGGCTAAAATAAACATCTCCCGCGAATCACCCTTGGCCACAAAAGCAAGCAACCAGGGAATAAGCCTGGTGCCGATAAAAAACATGGATGCCAGAAAAAGCGCTGATTTGAGCATAGCCCAACCTAAAAAAGGTAGACCCGCAGCTGGGTCACCAAGTTGAGGCAAAATAATAATCAACGGCACCACAGCCAGATCCTGCACAATAAGCATACCGATCATCACTCGACAGGAGAGAGTCCCCATCAAGCCACGATTCATCATGGTTTTGAGCAGCACCATCGTGGAGGAGAGAGATATTACCCCACCCAACCACAAAGACGGCACCAATTCCCAACCAAAAGAGACACCGATGCCGTAGCCACAAGCCATAGTAAGGAGGATTTGAATAGGAGTCCCAAAAATAGCAATATTGCGTACTGGCTTGAGTTCGCCCAGAGAAAATTCCAACCCCAAAGCAAAAAGTAAAAGGGCCACTCCTATCTCGGCAAGCAATTCTATTTCATGAATATCCTTTAAGCTTATTATCCCTGAACTATACGGCCCGATCACCAGACCAGCCAGGATATACCCCAAAATAAGGGGTTGCTTAAATTTATGAGCGATAATGCCACCAAACATGGCAGCTACCACAATAGTTATAATATCTGCTGCTATTCCCACGGGAACCCCTTTCGTCAATTGGACACTGGTCACGCCTAACCATTAAACATATAAAAAAGTTTCGCTATCACCACAAACAGAGTAGTTTTGCCTATAAACACCTGTCTCTACACACTAGCACACTGAAGAACATTTTTAATATCATAAAGTTAAAAACCTTTCTCAATTTTAAAGACTCGGAAGAAAAAAATACTTAAATAACGATCAATACCATATGAAAAACAAAAGAATTTTCTCCCTGGATTTCATCAGAAGCATACTTCCTAAAATATTTATAACTTTTCCAGGTGATTATTACGTTTTTATTTCAAGACTCTATACCAATTATATAGTTTGAAAATCTTATAAATACTTATGCGGTTGTGCTGAGCTGTATCCATGCTAATGATCATATTTTACCACTTCAATTGTGCTATTGAACGAATTATCGGCCAAGAATTTACCATAATGGCCCGTTACAATTTGGCCGCAGCTATGGGAGTAAGCCTATTTTTTATCCTCTCAGGAGCTTCCCTGAGCTACGCTACATCAACTGAATTTTCACTCGCCTCTTTTTACCACAAAAGATTTATCTCGATTTTCCCCCTATTCTGGGCAACCTATATTGCCATCGTTTTCTCCCACGTGGTAGTATTTCAACAAAGCCTTTTCCATGATCTGCAACGTTGGACCTTTTTACTCACCATCATCGGGTTAGACGGTTTTCTTTTATATTTAAGTCCTAATTACTACCTGATCGGCGAATGGTTTCTCGGTTGTATTCTTATTTTCTACGTCATATTCCCGCTTATCAAATATCTATTTCACAAAAATAAGCATTTACTTATAATTGGTTCCTTACTCCTCTGTTTACTACTTGAACATTTTTATTCTCTAAACATGCCTCTACTCCGTTTTCCCCCTTTCAGAGTATTTGAATTCATCTTTGGAATGTACATTTCAAGTTATTTAGCCAAAAACAAATACTCTCGCACAACAACTGCCCTCACCATGCTCGGCCTCATAATTATAATACTTTATGGAACCAATGTGCTGGCGACTAACATCCTCTTCGGATGCATATCCTTTATTTTTCTTACAGAAATAGCAAAATATTGTCCATTATTTTTACGTAATAATTTTATAAGATTTCTGAGTAAATATTCGTTTGCTGCTTTTCTCATTCATCATATCACCCTCACCGTTATCATCAATTACGCTAAGGATGCTCTAACCTCTCAAATATCCATTTTCTTATTATTTTCTCTTATTTTATTAATCATCTACCTGGCGGCTTTCCTAATCTATAACCTGGTCGCATATCTTCTCCGAACCCCTATTGCCTTTAGATGGTAAGTGGTGTTTTCCTTCATGCTCATTAGTATTGATAATATCTCCACCACGTGGAGATATTAAGCAAAAAAATTAACGCAAGAACCAACATTTGCCTGGCATCCTCATTCAACCATTTATTGTTTGATGTTGTTTAGAACTTAAGGATGTTCATTGCAATCACCTTGATAAGGATCGCCCCTTCGCATGCTGCCAGGCTCTCCTAAATAAGTCACAACCACTATTTTTTCATTGGAATCGTACTTTTTTCCCATTACCATAATTTTATATTGGCAAAAAAAGCCTACAATATCCTTTTACTCTTTTCACCACTTAGGAGAATGAAATATGTACCTTTTCACCACCAAGCTCCTACTAATTATTTTTACTTTAATTCCACTAATTAGCTTTGCAGACCAGCAATCGAACTCCACCCATAAGGGTTTAACCATCATGCAACGGGCCGAAGAGCTCAATAAAGGTTTTGGAGATTACACAGCAACTATGCGCATGGTTTTACGTAATCGACTTGGTGATGAAAGCGAAAGGGCTATTCGGATTATGGTACTGGAAACCGCAGAGGATGGAGAAAAAAGTCTTTCAATTTTCGACACCCCGTTTGATGTGAAAGGAACCGGATTCCTCACCCATTCTCACAAACACAGCGATGATGACCAATGGCTCTATCTACCAGCGCTCAAAAGGGTTAAACGAATTGCGGCCCGTAACAAATCCGGTTCATTTATGAGCAGTGAATTTTCATACGAGGATATTGCGGGCCGAGTGGTGGAAAAATATAATTACAACTGGTTGCGCGATGAGTTATTTGAAAAAGTGGAATGCTTTGTGATAGAAGAATACCCGAAAGACCTTGACAATTCAGGTTATTCCAAGCTTGTTACCTGGCTAGACAAGCAACATTACCGAGTGATAAAAGTTGATTATTACGATCGCAAAAATGCTCTTCTCAAAACATTAACAGCTACGGACTATCAAAAATATCTTGATAAATATTGGCGTCCATCTAACATGTACATGTATAATAATCAAACTGGCAAAAGCACCTCTCTCACCTGGTCGAACTATAAATTCCAACAAGGCTTAACCGATCGTGATTTTGACAAAAGCAGTTTAAAACGTACTCGATAACTAATCTGACTGATCTACCAAAGAGCGGTTACCAATTACATAATAAATCGTACCTGGTCACAAAGTTTACAACTAACTGATTTAATACAGCGCGAGATAGTAAGTGGTCATAGGCACCTAAGATTTAAACATTTGCCGCTGCTCGCTATAGCCCATCTATGCGGGCAGTGGTTACCGCATGAAGATGAGGTGCCTGTGACCACTTACAATAATTCAACAGGTAAGATTCTCCATGCCCGACATTCGTGACCGACTGGAAAGCTCATTCTGCCGTTTCGGAACTTTAGTTTTCCGTCACGCCTGGATTTTTCTCATCATCAGCTTTTTGGCCCTAAGCGCCATGTCCGCCCAACTAACCAACCTGCGCATGGATACTTCGGCGGAAGGGCTTCTTCATCCTGCCGATCCAGCCCTAATTAAATATAGAAACTTCCGGGATCAATTCGGTTGGGATCAGGCAATCATCATCGGCCTGAACCCTAAATCAGTTTTTGATATTAATTTCCTCAACAGATTAAAAGCATTTCACCATTCCTTGGAACGTGAAATCCCCAACCTCTACCAGATCAAAAGTCTAGTCAACGTCCCTTATATCAAGGGAGAGGAAGATGAGATCATCGTAGAAGATCTCCTTAGCTTAGTGCCCACCGACCAGAAAGAACTTATCGATTTCAGACAAAAAGTACTTAACCATCCACTATATCCAGGCATCATTGTCTCTGCAGATGGTACTTTCACCATTATAATATTAAAACCAGCAGTTTTTTCCACTATCTCTTCAAACGGCGAGGCTTCTAGGTTAGGCGAACAGGAGATGACAGCTTTCACCGACGCTGCACGAACAGTTTGCAGTCATCATAAGGCACCTGATTTCCCAATATTTATGGGTGGCGAAATAACCGCCGAAACAGATTTGAAAAGGTTAGCCATTTCAACCACCGAGCGGTTCACCTTAATTACCTACCTATTGATCATAGGATTAACAGCTCTGTTATTTCGGCGAATCTCTGGCATTATTTACCCCTTACTCACCGTAAGTTGCGCTCTCGCCTCCACCCTTGGTTTAATGGCCGCCACGGGCACCCCCATGACCCTTAATTCCACAGTTCTACCTTCCCTACTCCTTGCAGTCGGCATAGGTGACTCGGTACACATCCTCACAATTTTCTACCGCCATTTCGATCAATACGGCAATAAAGAAAAAGCTATTTCCTATGCTCTTGGTCACTCAGGCTTAGCAGTGGTTATGACCAGCCTGACAACCGCTGGTGGATTAACTTCATTTATAAATGCAGGAATAGCACCAGTAGCGAGTTTGGGAATCTACGCGGCAGCCGGGGTCATGTTGGCCCTGCTCTTTACCCTGATTACTCTTCCTGCCTTATTAGCACTCACCCCGATTCGACAAAGGAAATACGACCAGAAAAGAATAGGCCATTCTCCTTTGGACACTCTGCTTACCGCAGTGGGTGATTTTGCTGGAAGACGTCCAATTCCAGTACTATTAGCCAGCACCATCCTGCTATTGGGGTCAGCCCTACTAGCCTCCCAATTAGTCTTTTCCCATAACTCGCTAATATACTTCCCGGAGAAAATGGAGACTAGAATAGCCATTGAATCCATAGACCAACACATGAAAGGCTCACTGAGCATTGAAGTTTTGGTGGACAGCGGTAAAGAAAACGGCCTCTATGATCCTTCAGTAATGAATGATATAGAAATGATACGTGAAATGGGTGAAAAACTGATAATCTCTGGACATCCAGTCGGTAAGGGCAGAGCAGTAACCGATACCATCAAGGAGATGAATCAAGCACTACATGGCGCAGAAAAAGGTAGTTTTAGCATCCCCCAAAATCGGGAATTATTAGCACAAGAGCTTCTACTCTACGAAATAGGCGGAGGTAATGATCTACGCAATATAATAGATTCAAAAAACCAAAAAGCCAGAATCACCATTAGTGTACCCTGGGTTGATGCCATCCAATATACTAAAATACTAACGGCTTTCGAAAAAGATATTAATGATCAAAGCAAATCAGGAATCACTGCCGAAGTAACCGGCATGGTGGCGATTATTTGTCGAACATTCAGCGAAATCATTCATACCATGGCCAGCAGCTATCTATTTGCTGGCGGAGTTATTACCGTACTAATGATCCTGCTTATCGGAGATCTCAAATTGGGCCTGATAAGCATGATTCCCAACTGTCTACCGATAATCGTCGGCCTGGGTTTCATGAAGCTGGTCAAAGTTCCGCTTGATTACTCTACCATCATGGTAGGTGGTATTGCTATCGGCCTAGCAGTTGATGACACTGTCCACTTTATGCACAATTTCAGACGCTATTACCGAAAAACAGGGGACCCCGGCCAGGCCATTCATCTCACTCTGACCACCACCGGACGAGCGATGCTCTTTACCACACTTATTCTGAGTTGCGGATTTTTCATTCTTTTACTGGCCGACCTGCGCAGCAATTCTAACTTCGGCCTAATCACCGGCTTTACCATTTGCATGGCCCTACTAGCGGATTTCTTATTGGCCCCTGCATTAATGGTCTTATTAGTGAGAAAAAAATAATATTAGACTACTTCAAAATCCAAATAGAAAGAAACAACAAAGACCTTGGAACCTACATAATACTTTAGTAGAATCCAAATACGTTCTAATTCAATTATTTTTAAAATAACGTGTTATTATATTATTCGAAACTGAAGAAAGGAAGATAAGTGGCTGGGGGACAGGGATTCGAACCCCGATAGGCAGAGTCAGAGTCTACAGTCTTGCCGTTAGACGATCCCCCAATTGAGTGGCGTTAAAATAGATGAGCCTCTCTAATATGTCAAGGGAAAAAATTACTGGTAATGCTTCTCATTTAGTAAAAAAATCTATTACTAAATACTTTTTAATAATAACGATACTTCAGAGCATTTTTTCTATATTTTATAACCAAAGAATCAACCAGAACGGTTGCGGTAAAAGCCAAGAACCAATATACTAGAAAGTGGTAATGATAAACAGATCTAGACATGAGTTGAAAACATAATATAAGATGCTGCAAGAAAAAAACCCCCTCATAACCAATATTCACAAAATACTGGACTTGACCCTAGTCACGATATCCTTTATTTTGGCCTATTATATCAAATGGTTCTTGCCATTCGAAGAACTTCGCGGCCTATCAATAACTCCAAATTACTACATCATTCTCCTCTTAACCCTCATTACTTCTTTCATTGTTTTCCAACTTGTCGGTTTTTATGAGCCGTATAGAAAACAACTTTTTAAAAATATAGTTAAAAAAATCTTTCTCGGTGTTTTCCTAGTTCTTATATCACTTACCTTCATTCTGTACATTTTTCACCAAGCCGATCTTAGCCGTATGTTCCTTGGCTTATTCATTTATATACTCATTATACTCCTTCTTCTTTCCAAAGCTTCGATATACTATACCATTCGCAGCTACCGAACCAATGATTTTAACAGGATAAATATCTTGGTAATTGGCAGCAGAGAGAGGGCCATTGACGCTCTAAAAGCGATTATTAACAATCCAGGAGAGGGGTTCAACGTCCTCGGTTGCTTAGAAATCGTTACTGAGGATCACAAGGTAGGACAAGATATATACAAAGGCATTAAGGTAATCGGCACCTTGAAATCGTTTTCCAGCCTTCTTGTTGATGAAGCTGTTGACGAAATTATCTTTGCCATGCCGCTTAACGAAATCGATTCCGTTGACAATTATATATATTTTGCTGAAGAACTTGGGGTCAACGTCCGTATTATGCCAGATTTTCAAATTCAAAAAATTATGTATAGGCCAGCTACCGCTAAAATTTTCCTTGACGAATTCGCCGGATTACCCACAATATCGCTTTCTTCCACCCCCGCTAAAACAACTGAACTCATTCTCAAGAATTTTATTGATTACTTAGGCTCAGGGATTGGCATTTTGCTATTATCACCACTCTTTCTCCTCATCGGCATTCTTATCAAAGCTACTTCAAAGGGTCCTATCTTTTTCACTCAAGAACGATGCGGCCTCTATGGTAGAACCTTTCGCTTAATTAAATTCCGCACCATGGTTGAAAATGCCGAAAAGTTACGAGAACAACTACTGTCTCAAAATGAAATGGACGGCCCGGTCTTTAAAATTAAAAACGACCCCAGGGTTACGGTTATTGGCAGTTTTTTACGGCGTACCAGCTTTGACGAACTACCACAACTCATCAACGTATTACGAGGTGAAATGAGTCTGGTCGGACCACGCCCCGCCCTGGTTAGAGAAGCAGCGAAATACCAACCATGGCAACGCAGACGTCTTTCCATGAAACCCGGTCTGACCTGTATCTGGCAAGTCAGCGGACGCAACACAACCACCTTTAATGACTGGATGCATCTTGATTTAGAGTATATTGATAATTGGTCCCTGATACTGGACCTAAAGATTATTCTTAAAACCTTACGAGAAATGTTGGTGGGAGGAGGTTCCTAACTCCCATACCATTGCCTTGACACAACGTTACTGTCCCGCTGTGACAAAAATATACAAAAACGGTATCCAATAATATTATTGACTTAAGCACAAGTTGTTAATTTGTAACCGTTCACCGGGTTGTAAAAAAGAGTTCCATAATATCGGACTGTTAAGCGTTTACTAGTGCTGCGCACGTGTATAAGCAGGCCGGTAAGCTATAGTTAATCCTATATGAATCCGGTCTAATCGGAAGCAGGCGTAGTTCTGGTGTGAACGCTTACGTTAATTTTACATAACGTTGAATCTACCCAGAAGCTGTAGGGACGGTCCTCTGTGGCATCCCGACAATACAAAGAGCAACCCTTGAAATTCTTAAGTCAACAACATACTAGAGGAGAGGCAGATGCTCAGAAAACCCGCTGTTGCCTACCAGTTTTACCCCGGAGAATCACAAGAGCTACACGATACCATTTCCGACTTTCTCCCCTCAATCCCAAAAAACAAACGTGAGGCCCTAGCAGTTATCATGCCCCATGCCGGATATTTCTACTCCGGGGCGGTGGCCGCCGAGACCATTGCAGGCGTACCAATCCCGCCAACAGTTATTGTCCTGGGCCCTAATCATCACGGACAAGGCAAATCTCTTGCCTTGGGGAAAAATTCCTGGGCCATGCCCTTTGGTGAAGCCACGATCGATAAAGAACTGGCTGAGAAAATCCTCCAAAACTCATCAATCATCGTCCACGACGAATCTGCTCATCAAGCCGAACATTCTCTGGAAGTCCAGATTCCATTCTTACAATATTTTAAAAAAGATGTAAAAATAGTACCAATTGTCGTATCCCACCTTCCCTATTCACAATGCTTACAAGCAGCCCGGGATTTGGCCACCGCAATACTCGAATACAAAAAACCGGTTCTCCTGGTAGCTAGCTCGGACATGAGCCATTACGAATCAAGGGAAAGCGCCTCACGCAAAGATCACATGGCACTACAACACATTGAAGAGTTGGACCCCAAGGGGCTTTATGATACCGTCCTGGGCAACAATATCACCATGTGCGGCATCATGCCGGTAACTATCAGCTTATTAACCGTCTTGGCACTGGGCGCAAGCCGAGCTGAATTGATCAAATATACAGATTCTGGAGAAGCAAGCGGAGACACCCGCCAAGTTGTCGGCTACGCTGGTGTTGTTATTCGTTGACAGTACTTTTCTTAAACGAACCACAGATACGCCTAAAATAGGCGTAATTTATCAGAAGTTTTTTAGTAAGCGTTCACCACCACGTCTGCGCGCGATCAGGCTGGATTGACATAGCAGTTATAGCTCCCCGGCCTACTTGCACACATCTGCAGCACTAGTAAACACTTACCAGGCAGAGCTGTAGAACTTTATTTTTTAACCCGGTGAACGGTTACCTTATTTACATGGCT
>JAOTSI010000160.1 GCA_029865005.1 Desulfobulbaceae bacterium | reverse complement strand
AACATAACTGATAAGTTCTTGCAATTCATCCATGCTGTTTTGCTCCGGCATGTGCAATGGCCTTGATCCATTTGCGAGTTTCACTAGTGATGTCGGCGGATTTAGTCAAAGCGGTAACCACCGCGATACGTTGCCCGCCTGCGGCTACAACATCTTCAACATGGGAAAGCTTGATCCCGCCCATGACCGTAAATAGTGCCGAGCAATGACGACAATAGCGAGCTATACTCTCTGGTCCTATAAAGTCCCGGAGTCCCGACTTAGTTCCGGTGCTATAAAGTGGACCGATATTATAATAGGTGATGGGTAATATACCTTTTTGCTCAAGGACACCTAACTCTTGGGCTTGCTCTTCCGTGTTGCAGGAAAGCCCGATAATCATCTCAGGGGCTAGTTTGCGAATCTCAGCAGGTGGTAAATCTTCCTGTCCCACATGAACACCATCTGCATCACTGAGCAGGGCAATATCCAATCGATCATTGATTAGAAATAAGGCACCGGCCTCCAAAGTTCGTTTTCGAAAATAACGGGCCTTGGCAAGTAAACGACCATCACTTGATTCTTTGTCCCGTAGTTGAACAATTTTAGCGCCGCCTTCCAGGACTGCATCAAGCCACTGCTCATCACTTCGACCATCTGCTAATTTCTCACAGGATACCGGATATAGACTAACCTCGTTAAGAAAAATATTGAGACGTTTTTGGTAAACAGGGGATGGGATAATATTCATGGGATGTTATTTCCAGAATTGCAGAAGTTCATCAATTCCCTGCCTTGCCATGTCAGCCATGCGGGAGAAACTATCAGGATTAAAAGGGGCTCCTTCGGCAGTGGACTGAGCCTCAATCCAGCGTCCATCGCCAGTCATTACAAAGTTGGCGTCCACCTCAGCCCGACTGTCCTCTATATAAGCCAAATCCAAAAGAGGCTCCCCATCCACTACCCCGACGCTCACAGCGGCAATGGGAAGAAGAGAAGGCATCTTAGAAATAAGTCCCCTGGAAACAGCTTTTTCAATAGCCTGCTTAAGGGCAAGAGCCGCGCCAGTAATGGAGGCGCATCTCGTGCCGCCATCGGCATTGAGCACGTCGCAATCGACTCGAAAGGTGAGTTCGTTCAACTGTTGTAGGTCAACCATCATCCGAAGAGAACGACCGATTAATCGCTGAATTTCATAGGTCCGTCCAGTCCGTCCGCTTGCCGCTTCCCGTCGTACACGTCCATGGGTGGCACAGGGAAGCATACCATATTCTGCGGTAATCCATCCTTGACCGCTGTCTTTTAAAAAGGACGGTACTTTTTGCTCTATGGTTACCCCACATAATACATGGGTTTGGCCCATTTTTATGAGCACTGATCCATCAGCATTGGGCTGAGCATTATATTCAATGGTAACCTTTCGTAGCTCTAGATTATTTCTGTTATCATTTCTGGTCACTCTATTTTCTCCTGAGATCGACAAAAGGAAAGTTACCTTGCAGATTAGTTAAGGTATCTAAAAAAAATTAATTATCCAATTTTTAGTGTTTTTTACCCGTCTTCTTTGTTAGGTCAACAGTTACATAACATTGCTATGGTCCTGTTGCCTCTCTCTGAAGACGACAAAAAGTCCGGCGTAGGCAAGCACAGACTCCGATACTTAAATAGTTAACTTTTTCCGCGATCCTTAAGTTCAACTTCAATGTGATCTGCTTCGTTATTACGCAAGGTCAGGGTACCACCCATAACCCGTAATGCAACCGGATCATTGAGTGGGGCACGTTGCTTAATAGTTATTTCTGTACCGGGAACCAAGCCCATTTCTCGAATTCTGCGACCGAGCTCGCCACTGACCTTAACGGCTGTAATAATGCCGCTCTGGTCAATTTGCATCCTGCGTAGGTTAATTATGGCCATTTGTTGTCCTATTGCCGACCATAAAAGATGGTGACCTGAAATTATTTTTTCGATAAGGAACTCGGAAAAAACAAATTAAGTAAAGATCGGAGTCTTCGCTTACCGACGCCGATTTTTTTTCGTTTTCTGTATGGCAACAACAACCCCATAACTGATTTATGTAACTATTGTAACAACCCAAAAAACGAAAAAATAGCAAGCAAGATTGTTTAATTTATTTCTTCCGCGTTCCTAATAGCTGCGGAAGACTCCAGAGTCTCTTATCGGGCGGGGCATTGCTTGTCAATCTTTTTTAGCATGGTGCCTTAATCTATAGCATTAAGGACATTGAAAGCTAACGTGTTGCGATGGTGATGATAATTGATGAATGGTTTTGTGGAAATCCCCGACACAATAGTCATAACTTATTTAGGTAGCGGAGATAAAACATTTTTATAATTATTTCTTGACAAAGTTCCTTCTGGAGATAGTATTATTACAAAATATAAATTTAAATCGAGAATAATAATGTTGCAATACGGCCTTCCTCTATCACGACTTCTACTAGAGCTTCACAGTTGGACTGTGGCGCATGGAGGCAAATTGTTCTGACTCGAACAGTAACAATTAAAATCCGGCAAGCCGCAGTCTCTTAGGGGATCGCGGCTTTTTTTTTGATCAGATAGTACTCAGGAGAACATAATGGACCCATGTAAACTCAATAAATATCGACCGTATCAGCAAGTCAAGCTGACCGATCGTAGCTGGCCGGACAATGTTATTACTAAGTCGCCCATATGGTGCTCGGTCGACCTTCGTGATGGTAATCAGGCACTTATGCAACCAATGAGTCTTGAAGAAAAAATAGAAATGTTTCAGCTCTTGGTCAATATCGGGTTTAAGGAAATCGAGGTGGGTTTTCCCTCTGCTTCTCAGGTAGAGTTTAACTTCACCAGAGAACTCATTGAGCGAGATTTGATTCCAGACGGGGTGGTTATTCAGGTACTAACCCAGGCCCGGGACCATTTGATCAAAAAGACCTATGAATCCTTACGCGGGGCCAAGCGGGCCGTGGTTCATCTTTACAACTCCACCTCTACTCTTCAGCGGCGGGTGGTGTTTAAGATGAACCAACAAGAGATCACAGAGTTAGCTGTTAAGGGAGCTCGTTTAATTCGAGAACAAGCCGCCTTGACCGACACCGATATTCGTTACGAATATTCTCCTGAGAGTTTTACTGGCACCGAGCTTGATTTCGCCCTGGATATTTGCCAGGCGGTCATGGAGGAATGGGGGGCTACTAAGGAAAAACCTGTTATTATCAATCTTCCGGCCACGGTGGAAATGGCCACTCCAAATATCTATGCCGACCAGATTGAGTGGTTTATTAAAAATATGAAGAACAGGGAAGGTGCCTTAATTAGTCTCCATGCTCATAATGATCGAGGAGCTGCGGTTGCCGCCACTGAGCTAGCGTTGATGGCTGGGGCTGATCGGGTGGAAGGTACTTTGTTCGGAAACGGAGAGCGAACCGGAAACGTGGATTTACTTGCCTTGGCACTTAATATGTTCAGTCAAGGAATTGATCCCGAGTTAAATTTTCCCGATATTGATCGAATAGTCAATGTGTATGAAAGATGTACCAAGCTGCCGGTTCATCCGCGTCACCCCTACGCCGGAAAGCTTGTCTATACAGCGTTTTCCGGGTCACACCAGGATGCAATTAATAAAGGGATGGATGCTTATCTGAAATCGGACTCGGGTCTATGGGAGGTCCCGTATTTGCCCATTGACCCTGAAGATGTGGGGCGTTCTTACGAATCAATCATACGAATTAACAGTCAATCTGGAAAAGGCGGCATGGCCTATATTATGGACAAGTTCTTTGGTTATAAGTTGCCCAAGGAGATGCATCCAGAATTTAGTAGCGCGGTACAACAGGTCTCTGAAAAGGTGGGAGGTGAGGTGGCCAATGATACTATTTTACAAATATTTGAAGATGAATACTTAAAAGTGTCAAAACCCTATGACCTTAAAGGGTTTGATGTGTTGAAACGACATATTGACAAAAAAGGTAATTCATCCACTGCAGAAATAGAAGCTGAGATAGCGGTTAATGGTGAAAATCGTTTTTACCGGGCGAGCGGCAATGGTCCACTGGATGCTTTTTGCAATGGGTTACGAGAAGGGACAGGTACTTCTTTCGTACTTAATTCTTATGAAGAACACTCTTTGACCGGCGGTTCAGCTGCCAAGGCGATTTGTTATATTGGAATCGTAAATAAAGAGGGCAAAGAGTTTTGGGGTGCCGGAGTAGATACCGACATCATAATAGCATCAATAAAGGCTGTGCTCAGCGGATTAAATAGAATGACTCGTGCCGCTGCAGTCTGATACACATGGATTTTTACTGACCCGCTGTTAGTAAGCTGGAAAAATTTGATCAGCATTTGGACACGGTGCCTGTGACAAGATACAGCTTTTTAAGTTGAGGCAACTATTATATATGATACCATATACCTGTTACCTCTCTTTAAGATGATTAAATATCCTTTTTACTTTTGAGATATTTATATTTTGTACCTGGTCACAGGGTAGTAACTAGCTGATTTAATACAGTGCAAATATCTAAGTGGTCACAGTTGCCTTAGGCTTGTGCAGTTGCCGCTGCTCGCTAAGCTCTTTCTATGCGGGCAGAGGCAACCGCATGAAGATGAGGTGCCTGTGACCACTTACTATATTTTATATTCTCATGCTTACCTAATTGGACAGTCGTAATCCTTAAAAAGGTCAACTTTTTGAGACTACACCCTCCATGCTCACACATTCTTTACAGTAATCTTGATTGGTAGATGAACTTTGACATTTTTTACAAAAATTCTTATTACAACTTTTACAAAGTTTAAGTTCTGCTGCTATTTTTCCACAAATAGGACATCTTGTTTTCTCAGCGCTCATTAGGTTCTCCTTTCAAAGGGTTATTTGCAACCATTTACCAGTAGCGCAGCTTCGCACGATGGCTTCCTGCTGCATAGAAAAACTATGGCAACCCAAAGCATTTGCACAACAAGCGGTACCGGTGAGGTTACACTAATTTAGCAATTCATTAAAACACGTTGTAACTCCGACGAACAGCAATTAATATTTGTAAACATTCATTAGCACTACGCCTGTACGCGATCAGACCGGATTCACACAGAATTAACTATAGCCCACCGGCCTGCTAGCACACATGCGCAGCACTGGTAAACGCTTAACAAGCCGATGTTATCGAACTCATTTTTACAAACCGGTGAACGGTTACAAATATTTAACGTAACGCTTTATCAAATTAATATTTAATTAGATTATTGAGCATAAAGATGAACCGTATCTAGAATTGCTCAAAGACCTACATGACAAGTCTATAATTAATCATAGCCCATATAAGGATGAAATCAACGAATATGGTGAACGACAAGGAATTTATCGATTATAGAGGGAACTGTTGACTAGGATACCGTGACGTAAGGTTACGTCTGGGTAATATGAAAAAAGATGCAAAATTACGATTTACTGTGGACAAAAACAGTGCAACCCGTATGGACCGAGTGATTAAAGTGAACCACGGCTTTATTATAGATAAAAAAATAGATCTCGATGGCATCCATTATTTAATAAATAAATTATGATTACTTTTATAAAGAAAATTTTTCGTTTCTGCCTATTGGCAATTGAAGTGGCAACTGACTGGTTTCTTATTGTTATTGGATTAGTTATCAGCGCAAAAGCTCTGTTTGCCGTCGATCTACCCACGGTGAAATATATCTTAACAGCAATAGGGATTACACTTAGTGGCTGCGGTATCTGGTATCGCTATAAAAGGCTACGATCTCGGAAGTGAAAAGCGTAATTGATGGTCATGCTATAAAAGCTATGGGCTACCAGCTAGGCCCCAGGGGGTCAACCCGAAACCCAGGAAAGGGCAAGTCTCACTTTGACCCTTATGCTTTTCAGACGAACAAAGATTGTTCAATCTTCTTAACTTTCTTTTGAAGATCAATATCGAATAACAGTTTCTTTTTTACTCGTTCAACAGCACTACTGGCGGGACTGTAACCAGTCATGCCAAAGGCCTGACCAAGTACCATCAAGGTATCATTTCGTAAAATTCTGCCAAGATATATGGCAACATTCCTGGCCTCATTGCTTCTTCCGCGTTGCGCCGTAAGCAAATCTTTTTCCTCTACTCCATAAGCCCGGCAAACTGCACTTTTAATGTCGCTTAAGTCTGGAGCAAGTTGAATTGACTCCGGGACTTGGCGATCTTTTTTATTTTCAAAAAAAGTATTCTTGACCCATAAGATAAAGCTTTCACTGCCCAGCATAGAAGGCAATTTATTCCGTTCAAAAATACCGAGCAGTTCATCTGAATCTTCTTGACCCATAAATCCAAGATACGCCTGCCTTCGTCTCTTTTTGTCGGTTGCCAACATGGTGAGAATAAAATCTTTGTAAAGCCAGTCCCAACTCTTTGCCCATGAGAGATAACCACGATGACTACTCCAGGCATACTTATCCATTTGTTCAACTATTCCAGCTCTCAATGGGTTACGATGAATATATCTTACCAATTCGAGGAGATAACTTTCTTCCTCAACAAGTATAGATTTAAACCGTCCCCTGAAGAGCTGGCCATCATATCCATGTACACGATTAAAACGTTGGGTATAAACGCCATTCAAATGCCTCATAAAACGAGACAAATTACCCTGCGGGGTCTGAGCCAAAATATGATAATGGGTATTCATCAGGCAATACGCACTAATGCGAACATTCCATAGTCCTGCTGCTTCCCTTAGTAAAGCGATAAAGATCTTACGATCTTCCTCCCCTTCAAAAATATTTTCGCTCCTGCGTCCTCGATTCATAATATGATACCAAGCACCGGGATATTCTATTCGCAATGGTCTACTCATACTCAAAAGTATAACGCATCGAGAAAGTAGAGTCAAGGTGAGACTTGACCCTACTTATTGGATAAATATACCTATAAGGCCCATTAGAAAAATAACGGGGGAAACAAAAAGGAAATTTGTGGAAATAATACTTGTCATTTCAATAAATACACTCCGTCCATATTCGATTTCGAGCCCCCATACCTCCAATGATGCCAAGCAAATAATACTAACTATCAAGGCTATCAATGTTGCAATATTAATTATCATCTCATTTCATATAACATGGAGGTGAGCGGCGCGACTGTAGCCATGCTCCCATTGGAACGAGATAATTTCCGCGCCCGCTCAGCCCGATTTGGTTTATGTCTCTTAGATCACTGTTTTTGGAATAAATAAGAAGACGCTAAGGTCATTTAGAGCTATAAATCCAGCGTGTCTTTTCGCAAAAACAGGAAAATGGCTTGGTCCGACCCGAAGTCTTTGAGAAGTCTTTGATCCATTTCTTGTTAAATTTCGTTCTAGAGAGTCAGAAATCTTTGATTGAAAAAAGTATCCTATTGGGCGGAATTTGTATTCTTTAGTTGCTGGAATATAACGATTCCTGTCCTCAATAGTTGGATTTGTATTATCGATGACAAATGATTGTTTCATATCCAGACATGCTTTGAATAGTATTTTTTCTCTATTTCTTGTTTTTAGCATATCAAGGTTTATACGAAGATGGGTTTTGTAAAAATGCTCTAAGTAAAATGTTGATTTACCTGTGGCTTGAATTCCCATAAAGATAAGAGCTTCCATTTTTTAATACTCGTTCATGTTTTGGAGTAAATTATTGAGGGCCCAACGATAAGTTCACTTGCGCCGCCTCAATGATTTGACCGTCAGGCCGCAGACGTTCACGGCGTCAAGTGAAACGCCTGGTTCGAAAATTTGACTACTTACTTCAGCTCCCACTCATGGTTGATGTATTATTTTGTTGAGCAATATTAAGAGCCCATTCGATAATATTCTTAAATTCTGTCATCTTTTCTGGTGGAGTAATAACGCTCATTGAAAATTTGGGATAAAGCCCAGATTTTTCCTTCGGAATATTTGCCCCTAAATTATTAAGGCGGTCAACAAACTCTTGGCGAAGCTCAATGTTGTCAAATGGAGTTTTTTTGGCCATTGCCCCTAGATATAATTCAATTTTCCCTGTAGATCTGACTGCGAAAAACCAATGATTTTCATCGCCAGGTCCATCCCAGACGGGGATAAAGCTTCCGTCAACTTTAGCTTCACTCCACCAAATTCTGTTCATAAGTTTGGAAGACCAGTCATAAATGTTCTTTGCTGCCTCTGCTGTTATTTCTGATGTGTTTTCTTTTATTGATTTCAGTAGTTTATCTATGTCCCATTGGCCTTTCTGTGCTCTAGCTGTTCTCGCAGCTTGAGTTTTCTCTCGGACCTTAACTTGAAATGACTCAGCTTCCGGCAGAGGAATTATTTGTTGTATATCAATAATTGTTCGGCCATCCATGTCATGGGGTATCATTCTAAAGCATCTAATGTCTAGACCTCTTTCGTTGAGCCATATAACAGCGGTGGTAACTTCTTTGGAAAAATCTGCAGAAGCTAGAATTATTTTGACGTCTTTTCCGAACTCTTCTTCGTCGGGCTCATTCCAGTTAAGGAACTCTAGAATACTTTCTACTGCATTTATTGATTTGTTATTTGATTTTAGGTAGTTATCGTATGCATTGCAAACTTGGGCGAAAGTCATAGCAGAAACCATAGCTGCGTATCGCAATGCCTGTAACTCCATATGTCCCCCGTCAGAGGTTCTTTTTAATTCAATAACGACAAGATTCGCGTCATTATCGATAGCTAAAAGATCTATACGTCGATTTGAATCTTCCCAGTCACCAAATTCTTCAGCGACGACCAGAAGCTCTGACGATAATACGTGAATTTGATTTTTCAGAAGACGTTGAAGATCATCTCTTTCTTTGATTTGTTTTTCTTGAAATGTGGAAAGAGGAATAGTCTTCAATCCACTTTGGGTAATTTCATAGAGAGCCATTGATTTCCTTATTTTTGCTTTCAAACGATTGAATTCACGGGCTACAAGGAAACGTGATTATTGAAATGGCACCGTAAACACGAAACTTATTGACGAATCCACCCGTGCCCCTTGTAGTCCGGTGCAATAACTGGTTGGGCAATTATTTAGGTAATTAATTTCAGTAGTTTCTGGTTAGGTTATTGCAAGAGTCTAGTTCCAGATAACCA
>JAOTSI010000432.1 GCA_029865005.1 Desulfobulbaceae bacterium | reverse complement strand
TCAATTACCAACTGATTACCATCGGTTTGGGAACCCAAATAACAATATCGACAACCCAAGTTACAGGCCAAGGTTGGTACATATAATAAATGGATTAACCTGGTTCCTCCAAATTCATCCATTAAGCAGCCTTTTGATAAGTTTTTGTTTGTCTTGTGTCATATCTTTAAAGCGTTGAATATCTAATCCATAAATATATTGATCCCAATACCTTTTTTGCCAAAGCTGATGCTCGACCAAGCACCCTTCTTGGATAAAACCAGCTTTTTTAACCAATCCCAGAGAACGCTGGTTATAGGCGAAGACTTCTGCGTATACTTTACGATAACCACACGATGCAAACAAAAAATTGAGATAGCAATAAGCAGCCTCCACACACCACACCTTTCCCATAAACGGCGAGTCAATATAGACACACATAAAGGTAATACCATTTAGTTCATTTCCGTTATAGCAGTAGGCAAAACCAAGAGGTTTCCCGCTCTTCTTGTGCTCAAAAACAGAATAATGGTCCCAACGATGGGCGATGCGACTAGTGAGTTTAATAGCAAAAGACGTAAAATCACGATATTCAACTCCGGGATCCCAAAGATGAAGCACTTCTGGATTTAGATGCATATCATAGAGTCTCTCTAAAAATTTCTCAGAGAAAGGTTGCATAATCAAATATTTGGTTTCAAAAAGATCTTTCAAAACTATCCTTATTATTCAAATACTCTTAAGCTCAAGACATTACCACCAATCGATGAATATTTAAAATTGTAAACGTTCACCGACCTAATCACCCACAGCCACAGCACAGGTGAACGATTAGATCAAATTTATATTACAATTACCTAAATTCAGAACCAGAGAATATATGTTTCATCCTTGTTACACAGACCTAAACATGCTATTAATCTTCTTACTCCGCACGGTTAAATAATATAATACACCGTGCTCCCAACAACTAACCGACTTCTCGGAGGTCCCAATGAAAAATCTCTTCATCCTCGCATTGATGGGAGGAGCTGCCTTTGCCGTATTAAACTTTCACATCATCCTCTTTGACGACAGTATTAAAGTATTGCAAAAGACGGGCCTCAGGTTCGAACATACCTTTGTCGACGCCAGAGGAAACAAGGCACTTAAAATGCTTTTGATGCCTGATCTGATTGGGGCTGGATTCAAGGATGCGCTCAAGGAAGTGGAACAGGAAATTGATAAAAATACAAAAACCAGATAAATATCGTGGAGCTGAAGAATATCACTTATAATATTCGCTGTCCCCATTGTTTGGAAGAGATAAAGGTTCCTAAAACAACACCTCTCTTCCAAAAAATACCATGCACTGCATGCGACGGGGTCTTCGAATTTCGTAACGCCCTTCCGTCCTTAGAGAGGAAACGAACTACTAAGAAACTTGATGTCTCGCCGTACTCACTGCCATCCCGAGAAACGAGTACCCATACCACATTGGTACCATTTATCATCACCCTTTCCATAGCCCTGGTACTGACCATTTGGCTCTGCTCCTACAGCAATAAACTTGACGGCATAAGTTTTCTGGTCCTCTATTTTTTCCTCTTCTTTGCCCTTCTTATCACCTCTTTTCTACTACGCCTCGTCCTGGGAAAAACACTTATCATACAATTTCTCACCATTGGCCTTTTCGAATTCATTGGCTCTTACAGGCTGTACTGGGGCCATACACATGAAATGCATAATTTCGGAGCCCTCTATGTAAGTATGTTTTTCGGAGGTCTACTACTACTTGCCGTCCAAACTATAACCAATGGCTATGGTTCAGGAAACTCTAACGGATGCAGTGGGGGATGTAGTGGATGCTCAGGTGGATGCGGATGCGGAGGGTGTAGCGGCTAAGATTCGCTTGCAAGCCAACAACCTGGATCAGCAAGAAAGGGATCGCCATAGAGCGCATAAGACAAACAGCGCAATCCCCCTCTACATTTTGTTACATGGGCACATTGTTCGCAGCCTTTAGCTACTCGCTCCTTTTCCCTCAACAAAAACAATAGATTAGAATTATAATAAAGTTCTATTAGATCAGTACGAAAAAGGTTCCCCACCACGATGGGCATCCTTCTACACGGTAGCAAATCACCGCTGGGTAACACCGCCAACAAAGCATCGCCAGCCTTGCAACTATAAGGCTCATCTCCCCATTGTAAAAATTGCAAAGCCCGGTTCATGCTCACCCTAGTTGAACACAACTTCCACCATTTCTTTTTCTGCCTCGTCCCAACCATAAGGGTAAACAACTCTCTACTCTCAGCTGGGGAAAGAGAATGACTATTGCCCCCCCTCGTCCCCATTGGGATAAGACGATCGGCCCAAACCTTATAAGCACCGACCTCACGTGCAGCACGCACCACTGCGGGAAAATCACCATAATTCTCCGATCCGGCAGTAAATGCTACCAAGGTGCAAATCCCATGTCTCTTCAAACGTTGCAGAGCAGCTGTTGCTTCTGCAAAACTACCTGGTTGCCGAATAGCATCATGGGTTTTAAGCCCGCCATCTAAACTTACCTGAACAAACTTCGGCTTCAGCGCTCGCAAACGCTTACAAACATCTTCGGTACATAAATGACCATTAGTCAGAATAGCGTAGGAAAAACAATGCTTTCCTTTAGCTAAAAGAGCGAGAAAATCAAAAAAATCCCGCCGGAGAAATGGCTCTCCACCAGTGATATTTATATGCCCAGTGACACGTTTTCCAACTACCCTCCTCCAATAGTTAAGAATTTGTTTATATTGCTCTAAAATATAAACAAGCTGATCCCAAGACGGTTCAGGAGTAGAAATTCCATCTTGATAACAATGCCCACACCGCATATTACATCTATCGGTAATATGCCATTGCAACACTAAGCGATCAGGGACATAC
>JAOTSI010000158.1 GCA_029865005.1 Desulfobulbaceae bacterium | reverse complement strand
GTTGTTTCCAAGGGGAAATGTAGCCGGATTATACCCCATAATTGTTTGCCATTGTCCCTGGGTAACCTCATATTTACCTAGCTGGAAATTTTCTACACACACCTTATGGGTTGGTTTCTCATCTTTGCTGCATTCAGATGTCCAATCGCCGCAACCCATTTCGTAGCAACCTCCTTTGATAGAAATAAATTCCATGCCTGTCACTGGTTCGGTCCAAATAAGCTTGGTGGCATGTTTTTTTCTAATTTGTTCAGATTGTGGGCTATTAGATTGGGCTTGCACGGGCTGCAGGATCAAAAAAAATATTATGAGATGGTAGGATATATTTAACATCATTTTGTAATTGTTATTTAGTATCTTGTTCTGTTAACAGAGGATTGTGGTGTGTCATTTATGTGATATTGAAATGTAGTGTTTTTTTGTACGGAAATAGTAAGTGCTCATTGGTGACCAGTTGGGTAGAATAAAATATCTGAATTATGGTTATGATAGCAACGAGATATGATTATCCAGGTTCTTTGGTGCGCAGCTGAGTAATTACTTATCTTTGACCCATTTTATGTGAATAAATGGTAATAAACAAGGTGTCTTTTTGTTTCTAACTAATAGGTTTTTTATGAAAAACTGACAAGTTGTTGCCCTCAAGTCTTTATGGGGTGTGTTGGGGGGAATTTATAATGGATGTCTAGCCTGATGTTTTCAGATTAAATATGCTGAATAACGTGCTTGAGCTGGATGATGATATTAATAATGGTGGTAATAAGAGTGCGAATGGGGCAGTGTTATTTTATGGTAACCGTCCACTGGGTTGAAAAGAAAAGTTTTCTTACATCCGCGTGGTAAGCGTTCACCAGTGCAGCGGATGTGCGTGATCAGGCTGGTGAACGCTTACATTTTATGAATTTAAAGATTATTGTCTCTTGAGGAAGTTAGTGTTTAAAAAATATATAGCGATCCGTAATGGACGAGAGGTTTGAATTCCTAGTTGCTTTCTCGGAAATTGATGTGGGTAGTAATAATGAACACATTATTTCTAAATCATTTTGTTTATGACAGGCTTAGGGATGGTGAATGTATTAATAATGAAAGACTTTGGTTAGACTTGGGTGTTGGGAACACAGTGCCTATAAGGTGGGCAAGGTACCTGCATGAAATAAATTGTAAAGATTGGAGCTGGCAGTAGCCTATGCTCGGTTATATTTTTTCCGGTGCGACAATAGATCCATGGTCAAGCTTAGAATTAAGGGCCTAGGAAAGAATAAATTATCTCATCTCGAAGTCTATCGCTTACCTAGTTGTTTATTAACCCTTCGTTTTTTTTCAATGTTAAATTCTGATTCATATCCCACGGTGAATTGGTCGGTTATGTTGTTCCGGAGGCTTAAAAAGTGTTTGTTGTTTTTGCCAAATGGACAAATAGGTAGGTTACATGGTTTAAAGCCAAATTTCTGGTAAAAGAAGGGATTGCCAAGGACAAATATTGTATTTGTCTTAATTTCTTCCTGTCTCAGGGCAAAGCGAAGAAGTTCAGAGCCTATTCCCTGATTTTGGAAATCTGGTTTTACTGCTAAAGGTCCTAAATGGAGTCCACAAATATCACTGCCTTTATAGGCTTTGGAAAAGGCAATATAGGCTATTATTACATTGGAATGTATACACACCCACTCATGTACAGTAGTTTTATTCTTGTGGAAATTTTCTACTAATTTTATTTCGTAATTGCTGCCAGGGAATGTTTGCCGCAATAAGGAAGAGGCTTTGTTGTGATTTTCAGAGGTGAGCTTGCGTATTTTCATTTAGTTCATGTAATATAGATAACACTCTAGTTTAGAGTGAGCATGGTAAAAGCCTGCTGTCAGCGGATTAATAGTGTAAATATTTTGTAACCGATTATCAGTGCCACGTACTTACACGATCGCTTTCTACTACCAAAGGGGCCACCTTGATCGGAAATACTTGTAAGAATAAGCGACAACAGCGAGCGGTTGCAAAAATAAATTATCCCATCTTGGTAAGCGTTCACAAGAATTACGCCTGCGCGTGATCAGACCGGATTCACATAGGATTAACTATAGCTCACCGCTCTGCTTGCACACATGTGCAGCACTGATAAATGCTTACTAGTCTGATGTTATAGAACTTTTCTTTATAATCCGGTGAACGGTTACCCATCTTGGAGTCAACAGCTTACCTGCTTGTTTTTTAATAGCTCGATTTGTCGGGCAACAGTTACATGGCACTGCTCTGTGCCTGTTTCCTCATTTTAAAAACGACAAAAAAATTTACATAATTTATAAATATTTAAAGTCGTTGGCGGTCATTGAAAGTTACCTGTATTGGTAGGATTAGAATGTTATATTTTTACTAAGATGGAATATATGCTGCAACCAATACAGATTGAAAAGAAAGCTTCAAGGGCAGCACAAGTAGCGAGTGCGCCTGCTAGAATTGCAGCAGTTGTATTAAACTGCATAAATCCAAACAATGAAATTGCCAATGTGAAAAGAAAACCCAAACGGGCTGCAAAGATTTTTGGCCCTGCGTTTATTGGTTTAGTTGGTAAATTAAAAAATTTAGATATAAATTTAGCTAAGATGGCTAGGTAGCTTATTGGCCATTTGGTAAAGGCACGAATGAAGAAATCTAGGGCTAGTGCGGTAGAAAACCATGGTAAAAGCTTAAAGTATCCAATAGTAATAATAATGAAAACGAGTAATGCTACAAGGCGTACAACTGTCTCGTCAATCTGTCGATCCGTGATTGGGCACACATCGTTCATGTTTAACTAGCTCCTGCTAAGTGGTAAATGTTTCAACACACTATGTTGCTGTACTGGTTGGTTGGTTGCTCGCCCTGGTGTATGTATAAGTTAAGTTTCCCTGTCCACGATCCTATTGTGGTTACTCGCTAGCTGGTTTGTTTTCCCGAGGGTGAAATGTCAGGAAGTTGGAAAAATAAATAATCTCATTTTGGAGTCTGTCGTTTAGCTGCCTGTTGTCTCGTCCCTGAATACTACTAAAAATGAGTACCTGGTCAAATGGTTTGTGAATACATGATTTTGTAAGCTACGAGATTATTTTATGATAACAACTATTTAGACTTGTGAAGTTGCCTCTGGCCAGTTACAGTTTGGTTGTAAATATAAAAAAAAATCATATAAAAAAAGCGCTCAACTGTGGTGTGTTGAGCGCTTTTGATTATTTTTCTTAGTTTTTGGTAAGCGTAATGAAATAGAGTAACCAGTTAAACTGACTCTGAACCGTTGACTACTGAGTCGTAGAACTCGGTAATATTATTTTTGTTTTCTGATTCCATTTGGGCGATGGCTGTTCTGGGGTGTTGGTTCATTACTCCGGTAACCATATATGGCACCGAGTAGCCCCAATCAATTTTCTCTGCCCAAGGGAAAACCTCATCTTCGATACATTTAATAATCGGGCGAACATTAAATTTAGGGTTTTTAAGGAAAGAGAGGAGCAGCTCTAAGGTGCAATTGCCAGCTCCCCTGCCTATACCGTACAGGGTTGCATCTAAGTAGTTTACACCGTTAATTATAGCAGAGATGGTGTTGGAGAATGCAAGCTGCTGGTTATTGTGGCAATGGATCCCGATAGTTTTTTCTGGTAGGCGCTCAATGTATTTTTGGGCCAGGGTATCGATATCTTCAGAGTAAAAGGCGCCGAAGGAATCTACCAGATAAATAATTGGTACCCGTGATTTATCCAGGTCGTTCAAAGCTTCATTGAGATCCCTTATGCCTAACGTAGAAACAGCCATAAGATTAATGGTAGTTTCATAGCCCTTATCTATGCAGTGGTGGGCCAGTTCAATGGCCGCGTCAACCTGGTGAACATAGCAAGCAACCCGTATCATGTCCAAGGAACTCTCGGAGCGCGGTGGGATATCATTAAGATCGATTCTTCCGATATCGGCCATAGCGGAGAGTTTGATTTTCTTTTCCTCTTTGCCGATGATTCGTTGCAGATCTTTTTCAAAACAGAAACGCCAAGGGCCGTATTCGTTTTTATCAAAGGCGCTTTCGGAGCTGAGGTAGCCGATTTCCATATAATCGACCCCGGCTTCTGCCAACGCATTGTAAACGTGGCGGACAAATTTGTCACTGAATTGCCATTTGTTCATCAAGCCGCCGTCGCGAACCGTACAATCAATTACCTTAATTTCCGGTCGATACATCCCTTCTCCCTTGGTTGTCTAAGTTATGGTATAAAAATAATATGCTACATTGTCTTTAAAATTTAAAATTGTGGACAATGTCTGTAAGTGCTTTTATTTATCAGTATTTTAATTTGAGATAGGTTATGTGAGCTAGATAAGTAGCTGTCCAATTGAAAAAATATTCAGAATTTTATTTATTTTAGCATATAGCTGAGATTTAATAAAATAACCATATGATAACAGATTTGTATATGTTTTGAGACCGTTTTTTTTCGTTAGTTGTCTCAATGAGGTGTATGTATATTTAATCTAGTAATTGAAGGGCTTATGAATTTGTTTTTTGGAGGCTTTGTTTTCAGCCTGCTGTTTAAATATTAATTTCTTAATATCGTATATTTGTCATTATAGGATTTATAGCTCATGCTTAATTCAGCAATGAACGGCAATGAATTCGACTAACGACAATACTCAATAAATTTTTTTACGTTCGCGGTCAACTTATTTATATCTTTTTCCGCTAAAGCATCATGTCCGAATAAGGCTGTGGAGACTCCTAATCCAGACGCACCTGCTGCAAGATAATCTGTGATGTTATCTGTGGTGACTCCTCCAACCGCGACAAGGGGAATGTCACTGAACGGACCACGTAACTGTTTTATGTAGATAGGGCCGCCCATGGCGGAGCAAGGAAAAACTTTGATCATAACCGCACCTGCACTATGAGCAGCATATATTTCGGTTGGGGTAAGCGCTCCAGAGATAACGGCAATATTGCGAGCGGTGGCAAATTCGATAACTTCTATATTGAAGTTGGGTGTAACTAGAAACATGGCTCCTGCATCAAGAGCTAGCCGTGCTTCCTCAACGTTGCGGATGGTCCCCATGCCTAGATATTTCCCTTCTGGCACCAGGTCACGGTTTTCTCGGATCATTGCGAGGCCGCCCACGGTATCCATGGTTACCTCTATTGCTTGCAGGCCAGCGTCGAAGGCCGCGGGCATGAGTTGTTTAAAGAAAGTACTTTCCACACCACGTAATATGCCGATTATGGGCACATGTAAATCCATCATTTCATTCTCCGATATTTTCTTGCGGTCATTAGTGCATAGGGCTGATTATTTGTTATAGTCTACCGGATATGCGAAGTAATATACTGTAGTTTAATGGGAAATAATTTGACAACAGCGGTTCAGTTGCGTGTTGGCAGCGTTATTTTAGGGTTACGATAAATTATATTTTATCACAGGGTACGCCGAGATGTTTGGCGATTTCAATCCAGCGATTTTCCCAAGTGTGGTGAGAGCATACGATTTCATAATTTTTTTCAATTAATGGTATGTAGTCATCGTAATGGGCTAGAATATCCATTAGCTGTTCTGCAGGATGTTTTGGATCGATTTCAATGATCGGGGTATAGTCAAAAAGCAGTTTCATCTCCTCCGGCATAAGGCCTACAATCAGGCTTTTAGAAACCATTGATTGCAGGTATCGATTAGTCATAGTGGAGATTGAACCGGCGATTGTGGGATGAGAGATATTTTTAGGAAAGCAGATTGAAATCTTTGAGCGAGCCAGTCCGCGTTTAAATTCGTCGTGAGTTTTAAAAATAACATTAAACCATTTTTTTTCATATAGATAGCTTATGCCTTTGTTCTCTAAAGGGTCTTTTATCAGGTCGTGATACCACGTCCATTTTCTCCCGAAGTTGAGCACCTCAATATCTTTTTTTTCGTAATCGTAAAGATAGTAATCATTGGGCGTGAGTCCTTCGGGAATCCAAATACATTTGCTGGGGATACCTTTTTCCTCAAAAGTATTTTTGGCCTGAAGCGAAGAAAAAAAGATGGTGTCCAAGTTAACCACCTTCGATAGTTTTTCTATTACGTCATGGGCAGTAAACCAAGCATCGAAGAGATATATGGAGCGTCTGCGTGCTTTGAGGAAATACGGGTATGTTTTTGCTAGATACCAGACACCCATAAGGATGGAAAAATAGTCTTCATCACCATTAAATACCATTTTTCCACCATAGGGAAGCCTACGGTGTAATTTGAAAACCAGATCGTTTAAACGTGGATTCTTGCTATAGACCACCGATGGATGACTAAGTTTAATGATAGCTCTTTCAAACTCAGCGATAACATCTTTGGAAAAATGTTGAAAATTCGGATCACATATTAATTTCATATCCGACCGTTGTAAGTAGTATATAATATCAAAACTGATATAATAGGACTTTTCGTCAAAATAATCCAGAGAGATATAAGAAAAATTTATAAAGTGGTAGTTGGGCAGGATGTTTTTTACTACCTCGTTGCATTGAAGCTATATTATTTGGCTTGTCGGAGAAAGTGGTCGACGGAAGGTATTGGTACAAGGTAAAAGGGGTACTAATCATTATTTGATATCATTCTTTATTGGTTTAAAAAAGTACGTACTTGTTCATATAATTTGTAATTAGTTTGTTTAATATGTCTTTAGATAGTAAATGGTTAGGTTTGTATAGCTTATTCTTTTAACCGTCTTTTTTGTTGGGGCAATAGTTAAATGGCGCAATAAAACGTTTGTGACCACTTATAGACTCGCACTGTATTAAATCAGCTGGTTACGAACCCTGTGGCCAGGTACCTCCTTGAAGACGACTAAAAATATGACGCAATTAAGCGCAGACTTTTATTTTAGGATATTTATTATTTTTTGTGACCCTGAGTTATGAAATATCATACTTAGTATCCTACTGGATTAAACCTTTAATAAGGTAAGGCCTTTCAGGCCAAGGACTTTGTATTTATGCTTGGGGATTCCGTCGAAGCTTAGATGTTAATTTATTGAATTATAGTAAAAAAAAATATAATATAAGAGTGTTAACTTTTATTCACTTGTCAATCGAGTAGTCATGAGAAACTATATTTTCGGCATTTCCCTCTTTTTATTCACGCTTTCTGCGGTTTTTACTTTTAAGTCGTTAATGGTTATCAATCAAAAAAAGAGTGACGCCAATGAGCTTAGTAATAGTAGGCTACCCGTTTCTCGTTCGACCAGTTCTCGAACAAGGTTAACGCCTAGGGAATCTTCTTTACGTGAGGATTCAACGTCATTGACTGGAAGAGTTTATCCCGATCCACCTGAAGCAATAGTTGATGGAATTACACCACCAGGCGATAGTGTGCCGATTGATAGTCCTAAAGCTGTTTCTTCTTCTGCTCATATAGATAAGGGCTTAGGGCAAATAGCCAGACCACCTCTTGATCATGGAACTAAACCTGTTGTTCTGCAGTCTGTTCCAGCTGTTGATGCAAATGCTTTTGTGCTAGGTGTATTAGGTGGGTTTTCCCCAACAAGCGAAGGGGTTGCCGGTGATCGAGAGTTAAATAAAACAGTTTTGGAGTTGGTGCCGCTTGTTCTTTCATCACCAGGTAACAAACTCATTATTGAAGGGCATACTGAAAAATTTCCATCAATTAATCAAGAAAAGGAATCCTTTGAAACTAGTCGAATTATATCTCAAAACTGGGCTCAAAAGGTTGGAGATCTGTTTGTAAAAAATGGTGTGCCAAGTAATCAAATAACCGCTATCGGGTACGGATACAGTAAACCCGTTAACGCCAATGATACTGCAGAGGCTAGATCAAAGAATCGCCGGGTGGTGATTAAACTAGTCATTGCCGAGTAGGAAATATATATGTACGCGAAGCATTTTGGGTTAAAAATGTTGCCCTTTGAAAATGTGCCGGATCCGGCATTCTTTTTTAATAAAGGCATGCATTCTCGCATCCGTAACCGGATTACCGAGTCTCTTCGGGCTGGTCGCGGTCTAATTGTGGTTACCGGTCCCATGGGCTCAGGAAAGACCACCTTGAGTCAAATGCTAGTGTCTGATTTTAACGAGGAAATCCAGTTGATTTGGATGGCGATGCCTCCGGATAACAGTATGGATCTCTTTCTTTTTATCGCCCAGGAGCTCGGACTCAACCCTGTTTCCAACGAGCGGACTTTTATTTTAAGAGATATTCGCGGAGAGTTGCTGGAGAGAAATCGTCAAAACCGGAAGTGCATTGTTATAGTAGACGAATCTCATTTAATGTCCGATGAAGTTATTAACGGTATTCGTTTGCTCAATAACTTGGAACTTGGCTCTATGAAAATGGTTCAAATTCTACTTTTGGGTCAAGAGGAGATTTTAACTATTATCGATCGTCCTGAATTAGAGCATTTTAAACAACGTATTGCCTCAGTGGAAATATTGGATCAAATGGATCCCCCCAGTATTAAAAAATATATTAATCACCGGCTTCTGGTGGCAGGGGGTAAGGGTTCGATTTTTTCTGAGACTGGTTGGGAGGCACTTGCTAGAGCCTTTGGTAGGGGCAGTACCCCGAGAACTATTAATTCGTTGTGCGATAAAACTCTTAATATTGCCTTTGACGAAGGGAAAATCGAAGCGGATGTTGATGACGTTTATGAAGCAGCCGAGGGTATTGGACTGCAAAAGGATGTATTTTTCTACAAAATAGAATTAAAGCAGAATGTCGGTCAACCTATCCCCGAACTTCCCGAAGAGGAAGAGCAACAGGTTGAACCGGAAACAGAAGACGTGAATGAAGAGATAAATAAATTATTAGCTGACGAGGATGAAGTAAACGCAGAAACAATAGCCTTACTCGAAGAGAAAGGTATGCTTTGTCGATTAGACAATCAGCATATCGATGAAAAGAAAAATGTTGAGCCTATCGAGAAAATCCCAAAACAAGAGTTTGAGGAAGAAAATACCATAAAAAAAGAGGTTCTTGTAGAAAAGGAGTCTCTTCCAGAACCGGTAGAAAGAAATTTACTCACAGAAAAAGAAAAACATACTACTCAATCCATTCTTTGGGATAAAAAGGATGCTGATTTAAAAGAGCAACCAAATGAGTTGAGAATCAAAACAGACCATTCGGCTGAAACAGTTTTTAAGGAGGTTGTTCGTGAGTCTAAATC
>JAOTSI010000159.1 GCA_029865005.1 Desulfobulbaceae bacterium | reverse complement strand
GTCTTGGGCAGCCTTTTGTAATTCCGTCTTGTCATACGTAGAAGCCATGATCAACGTAGGTGTCTGGTTGTAGTTTATTTTTTTTTGGATCATCCTGGTTGCTTCTATGCCGTTCATGTCCGGCATCCGCCAGTCTATTAGTATCAATCCGTATGGATTGTTTTTGTTCGCTTGCTCCAGCAGTGCAATGCCCTCTTGGCAAGAACTTACAGTATCCACAGTTAAAACTATTTTTGTTAGTATATTTGTTATAATTTCCCTTGAGGTTTTATTGTCGTCAATTACCAAAACTCGAAGACCACTGAGTTTTTTGATTGCTGAATCATGGTGGAAGGGCTGTTGCTGTTTTTTAAAGCGGGTTGTGAAGTGGAAGGTGCTGCCGACTCCTTGTGTACTCTTTATCCAGATTTTTCCACCCATTATTTCGGTTAGCTTTTTAGAGATAGCCAGGCCAAGACCGGTACCACCGTACTTGCGGGTGGTGGAGGTGTCGGCTTGGGAAAACGATTGGAATAGTTTGTCCTGTTGTTCTTTTGGAATGCCAATGCCAGTGTCGCGCACGGAAAAATGCAATAAGGTTTCCGTTATTTTTTCTTCCTTCACCGCCACTGTGATTACGATTTCTCCACCCGGCCCGGTGAACTTCACCGCATTGTTGCCCAGGTTGATAAGGATTTGTCTCAGACGCAGTGGGTCACCAATGAGGGCTGTTGGTACATCGGAACGTACAATAAACATAAGTTCTACGGCCTTCTCTTTGGCTTTAAGGCCTAGGGTATTTGCGAGGTTGTTCAATACATCCCCAAGGTTGAAATTGATTTGCTCCATTTTTAACTTGTCTGATTCTATCTTAGAGAAGTCGAGAATGTCGTTGAGGAGTCCCAGCAGTGATTTTGCCGAGTCATGTACTTCCTCTATGTTCTTACGTTGCTTATTCTCAAGATCAGTCTGCAAGGTTAGGTGCGATAGCCCGATGATGGCATTCATCGGGGTGCGGATTTCGTGGCTCATATTGGCCAAGAAATTAGATTTTGCTTCACTTGCCAGTTCCGCCCTGTTTTTTGCCAACTGGAGCTCTTTTTCCATCAGAGCTCGCTTAGCACCTGTCACTGATAATATCCATGCCGCTCCGGTCAAAATGGTCAGCAGGAAAAGATTAATAAATATGGTTTTATTTACAAATATTTTTTGTTGACTTATCAGCTCATGATTAGAAATATAACTGATTAAATGCCAATTATACCCTTCTGCTTTTTTAGTAAGTAATAATGCCCTGTGTTGTACTGAGTCGGTGTTGCCATGTATGGTGTGTTGGGTATGGTTAAACGGTTTAATTTTGATAAAGCTGAAAAGACCTTTATCGTTTAGTAGTTGGTCACTTTCAACACTTTGAATTTTTGACCAGATAAAAGGGTAGGTATTGCCAAAAGTTCTCTCTTGTCGATCTGTAAACATGAACCCCCATTCATCTTCGTTTTTTGGACTTTTTAGCCAGTAGCCAGCTTTGTTTAAAAGCATATAATGAAAATGACCTGGTATTGTGTTGATCGAATCTATAACGTGAGCACCAAGAAAATTTACGACCAACACCCCAGTTTTTATTCCTTTATTGTTAAAAACAGCGGCGCAGATACGGATCATCGGTTTAATTGGTTGTTCAACTGCGCCATGTTCAATATTTAAATCAATAGGAGAGATGTAAATTTCATTTTTGTCTAGTCCTATGGCTTCTTTGAAGTAGTAGCGAGAAGACTTATTTTGAAGTTTATTGTCAAGTACGATTTGCGAGGAGCCGGAGTTGTAATTTACCCGAACTATCTCATGGCCGTCATAATCGATGTAACGCAGTTGGTCGTAAGTACCTTTTTCAATAGAAAAACGTAAAAGTTCTTCTGCCAGCTCCTTTCGCTGAGATTTGCCATCTTCATTTGTTAATTGTTCTAGTTCCCGGCATCGAAGAAGGAAGTGGAAATCACTTAACGCTACTTTTGTATGCATAGATATAGCTTTATTTATTAAATTGATATGAGCTAATTCCTCTGCCTTAATTTTCTCAATAGCGAAATGTTTCTCAATTTGAAGCAGATAAGCTGATCCTGAAAAGATAAGGATAACTATTGGTAGAAAAATAAGAAAAAATCGTTTGAAGATTTCTTTCTGAGGGGGCCGTCTATACTTTGCTTTCATGATTTTATTTTATAATATGAATGGATTGAGGTTCGTGAGATATGTTGTTTGCCGATTTTAACGGTTTCATTTCATATTCTTTTTAACTCTCAAGTATTCTAGTATATAAGTATTTTAAATTTGACATGAAACTGAATTATATCTCAAGTGCCTTTCTCAGCACGTCTTATGAGAATTTTCGATAAAGAATCTCTGCTAATTGGAAGGCGCCCTGAAAGTTAAGTGCGTCCATGAAATCCTTTAGTTGCGATGTTTCATCAGGGAAGAGATCTGCAAGCTGTGGGTATATTTGATCGAAGATCGGTCCTGCTTTCATGTCGTTAAATTTACAAAGTTTGATAAACTCTTTTAGTTGTTGGCAGACAACTTTTTTGTCGACAATGATAGCCTCTTTCTTTCCTGAAATTACAGCTGATTCCTCTTGCTTTTCTTTAAGCAAATTTTTAATAGATTTAAGTGCTGAGGATAATGTTTCCTCAGTTTGATTCAGTAAGGTATCGATGTTGTTATTTTTCTGCTCAATTCCCTGTTCAAGTTTTTTGGTGGCGTTATGCACCAATTTCACACCAAGATTACCGGTAACGCCTTTAAGGGTATGCACTAAGTGGGAGGCAGTTTTTGAATCATTCGAATCCAGCTTTTGTCTGATTTGATTAATAATCTGTTCGTTGTCTTTTGTGAATTCTTCCAGTAGTTTGAGGTAAAGTTTTTGGTTGCCAGCTACCCGTTTGAGGCCGGTATGGTAATCGATCCCTGGCAGATTCTTTATCTCTGTTCCCTGATTCATAGGCAATTTTGTTTTTGGCTTAAAGGGGGCGCGATTTTCCAAAGGTATCCAGTTCACTAAAGTAGCATAGAGGTGATCCGGGTCGATAGGCTTGGTTATGTGATCGTTCATGCCGGCCGCCAGGGATTTTTCTCTATCACCACTCATGGCATGAGCGGTCATAGCTACAATAGGTAAAGATGCATAATCTCCAGCCATGGCCCGAATGCGTCGCGTCGCTTCAAGGCCGTCCATCTTCGGCATCTGGATATCCATTAAGACCATGTCAAAATTATTTTCAGTAACAGACTTAAGACCCTTTTCTCCGTTATCTGCAAGTGTAACGGAGATCCCTATTATTTCTAGTAGTTCTTGTGCTATCTGTTGGTTGATTGTGTTGTCCTCTACTAATAATACCTTGGCTCCACCCAGCTTGGATATAAGCTCGGCATCCTCCTTTCGGAGACTTTTGGTATCAATGTTTTTCGCTATTTCCTTATAGCCAAAGGCGATCATAATGCTTTCCTGTAGTGCCGATGAGGTTACCGGCTTTGTGAGAAAGCCATCTAGTTTCACATCTTGGGCTATCGATTGTAACTTTTCGCGGTCATGTGCGGTTACCATTATTATTCTAGGTAATTGTTTTATATTGTTACCTGTTTGTATTGCCCTGGTGGCGTCAATTCCATTCATGTCCGGCATTCGCCAGTCCATCAGTACTAAATCGTACGGTTTCTCCTTATCTGTCTGCTCCAGTAAGGCAATGGCCTCTCGGCCAGAACCTGTTGTATTTACAGCTAGACCAAGGTTTGACGAAATGTTTTTAAGAATCTCTCGAGAAGTATTATTGTCGTCTACCACTAGAGTGCGAAGAACACCGAGTTCTTTCGTTATTTGAGGCTGTGTGGAGGGGTGCTCCTGTTTTTTCAGGCAGGTTGTGAAGTGGAAAGTGCTGCCGACCCCATGTTCGCTTTCTACCCAGATCTCGCCACCAAGCATTTCCGTCAGTTTTTTAGAGATGGCCAGGCCAAGACCTGTACCTCCGTATTTGCGGGTGGTGGAGGTGTCTGCCTGGGAAAAGGACTTGAATAGCTTGTCTTGATGCAATTTCGTCATGCCGATGCCGGTGTCGCGTACGGAGAAATGTAACAAAGCTTCCGCATCGCTTTCTTCTTTTACTGTCACTTTTACTACTACTTCTCCGTTCTCCTTAGTGAATTTCACTGCATTGTTACTTAAGTTTATCAAGATCTGTCTTAAGCGTAAGGCATCGCCGATAAGCGCCGTTGGCACATCGGTACCTACATTAAACATCAGCTCCACTCCCTTTTCCTCGGCCCTGAGGCCGATCATTTGGTTGGCGAGTGCGTTCATTACATCCTCTAGGTTGAAATCTGTTTCCTCCAATTCCATTTTACCTGATTCTATTTTTGAGAAATCAAGGATATCATTTATGATCCCTAGCAGAGATTCGGCCGAGCCATGTATCTTCTCTATCTTGTCGCGCTGCTTGAGGTTTAAATCGGTTTTTAGGGTTAGGTATGATAAGCCGATTATGGCGTTCATGGGAGTGCGGATCTCGTGGCTCATGTTGGCTAAAAACTCTGATTTTGCCTGGTTTGCCTGCTCAGCAATATGCTGGTTTTTGCTAGCTTCTTTCAGCGCGAGGTTAAGCTCGAAGGTGCGCTCTTTGACTAATTCTTCAAGGTGTTGGCGATGTAACTCCAGCTCTTGGTCATTGCGTTTGCGTTTGGTAATATCCGTGGCTGACGCAATAAGGTATTTTACCCATGCATTTTCATCAAAGACTGGCTGTAAAGAAAAGGCTACCCAGATTAGTGTCCCGCCAGCGATACGTAATTGTATTTCGCACGATATTTTTTCTCCGTCAGCGCACCGTCTAATACGTTGACCTTGAGCTTGTTTAAATTCGATGCCGGAGTCCATCCAGTAGGAGTCTTGAAGCTTGGTTCCTTTCACCTCATTCAAATCCATACCTGCGGTTATTAATGCCTGTTTGTTGGTAAATATAATCGAACCGTCGAGATCAAGTACAAAAATATAGGAAGATAAGGAGTTAAGGACATCTGCAAAAAACCTTTCACTTGTTTTGATCTCTTTTGCCAAATGCTTCATGAATAGTGTTAGGTCACCAAGCTCGTCGTTGCTGATTTCAGGAACCTCATACTCGTATTTGGCTTGTCTTATGGATATGATTGCTTGGTTCTGGTTGCTTAGAAAGCGTCGGAAATATCGGGTTACTATGTACCACCAGGTGAAACAGAGCATGATTGAAAGGATAAGAAGGACCTTGAGCATTAAAAATATCCGTTCTCTTTTTCCAGTGCTAAGTAGGGAAATGGCCGAAATGGATTCCATACTGACTTGATAAAATCGCTCATCCGTGTCTATTAAAAAGTTTTGTCGCTCTTTGATGGATCGATAGTTTATGTAGCTCTTTTCTGCATTGCTGATGATGGATTGTATAATTTGATCCACCCTTGCATCGTTGGTAAGGCTGCTGATCGTTTTTTGGGTTACTTTCATTTCTCCGATTAGCGCTATATCTCTTGATTGATAAATTTTTATCCCTAGCTTTATTAGCTGAGTCAAGCTATTTTGGATTACGTCCCGGCTATCGGCTGTGAGGTCAGGGGGGGCAACGGGTAGGTCGGTGAACTCAAGATATAGTTCCCTGTCCAGTTTATGTTTTACCATCAGTTCCAACCAGGCATCCTGGTAATATCCCAAAGTTATAATTACTGCTTTCAACCTTTTGACCTGTTCAAGGTTAAGTCCTTCGCGAAATAGTATGATTTTCTTGGCCAGTTTTGTCGCCTTAGAGATCTCCTTTTTAAAGGCATTCTGATTTGCACTAGGCAATTCGGGTCGGATAGTTCGCAAAATTTTGACCTGTACCTGCAATTGTTTCAGGAGGGCGATCTTTTCATGATCACTTTTAAGTGTAGTAATGCCTTGATATACGGTCGTGCCCAAGAGAAGGGTCATTGCCGTCAAAGAAAAGAAGAATAGGAATACCTTTTGGGAGATGGATATACGTTTCACTGTAGGTTCCTAATGGCTTTGTTGTAGAGTGCTTGGTTGTATATCAAGTCCTCTAGATCTCCATCTCGATGTGCATCTCGTAACTTTCCTTTTAATCTGCCGCTTTCAATCATGGATTCTAGCCAGAAGTTGATTCCCTCATTCCAGGAATTGTTCAGTTCTACAGAGAAATCAATGGTTGGAAGGGAATGTTCCTCCACTACTATAGGTGTCTCAAGCCATTTGGATACCTGTTGAGCAGATTTTTTGGGATGGTCTATGATGAATTTCCTGGCACGGAGCATTAGGGTGAGTAGTGCCTCAGAAATTTCCGGACGGGATTGTACAAATGTATTGTTTGCTGCTAATGCGCAGCAGGGATGGCCGTGCCATTTATTATCTGGTGGCATGTCACGTAATAAAGCTATTGTTTTCCCGACACCGGTCGTCTCTGCCAGGGCCAGAAAGGGTTGCATGATAACAAAACCATCAATGAGACCGTTTTTTAGGGCTGGGATCAGCATGTTGGCACCATGTAGGTTTATCATAACGACCTGGGCGGTGGTGTCTTCCATTTTCATGCTGAAGGAAATTCCGGATTCCTGTAGAGCGTGCTCAAAAATAAGGTTTTGGACCGAAACTAAGGTTTTATAGCCTATTCTTATCGGTCGTTTATGGTGGCGTACATGGTTTAGAAAATCGTCCCAGTTGTTCATCGGCATGTCAATGTGGACGATTAAGCCTGCACCTTCGGCCATGACAGGGGCCAGTATTTGAATTTGTCTACCCTTGTCGATTAGGGAGAGTATTGCAGGTACGCCACCGAAGGAGATATCAAAGTGTCCTTCAGCTAGCCTGCGTATTAATTCACTACCACCGGTGCTCGTCTCCACCTGTACTTGGGCAATGGGTTTGTTATTAGAGATTAATGTATACTCTTTGTGAAAGATTTTCTCTTTTAGGTAGATGCCACCATTCTTCTTGAAATACTTCGGGTTCATTGCGGCCACATAAAGTGGAGAGTGGTGATCGTGGGGGGCATGTCCAATACGTAGGACTGGCAGGGGCTCCTGAGGGCCTAAGCAGGCGAGTATCATGAGAGCAATAGTCGAAATTAATATCCCAATTAGGAAACTTTTCTTTTTCATCTCATTGTCCTGTCATTTTGTAAACGTCCCGTCGTGCCACGGATGAGCGTTTACATCTTCGAAATAATACCATGTTTTAGAACATGCTTGGTTAAAGGCCTAGTTCTCGGTTTTCTGTCTTTCCTGTCGCTTATCGATGCCGAGGGTAAAGATCTCGGCAGCCCGCTTGAGAAAAGTTTCATTCCGTTCATCTCGCATGGAGCCATGAGGGATGTATAAGTTAAAAACCCCCACAAGGGTATCATCCCGTAACATCGGGATTACATAGTGTCCATGGGGAATCATGCTGTCAAAGCTGATATCATGTTTGTCGTCCACCTTATCGATATAGATAATCTCGCGGTTGGCAGCAGCACGGCCGCATAAGCAAAATCCGAACTCCACTCTGGCGCAGCGGATTTGCAGTTCCGGTGAAAGGTTGAAGGATTCTGCAAGTTCTAACACTTGTTTGCCGGAATGAGTTTTTGTTAGAAAGATAACCGCCTCTGGTAGATGGTCAATCCAGGTAATGGATGAGATGAGCTTTTCCAGCGATTCACGTAAATATTTTTTCATTGTGGTCGGCGCTAATGCCAAATGTAGAAGGGCTCCCAAGGCTTGCTCTTCTAAAAGGGCTCGTTGGTAGTGGTGTTTATCCGTGGTTAACACTTTCTCTCTCTGTCGCTGTTGCTTTTCTGTTTGCTGTAGCTTGAATAAGGCCGCCCCCTTCTTTTCTTCCTGTTGAATACGAGTAGTCTGTAATCGATTAAAGTAAACCCAGAAAAATGTACTAAATATAATGACAATTAGGAGGTTGAATCCCCCATAACAAATTAATCCTACTTTTTGATCGGTCATTTCCTGGGTGACATCTATGATAACAATAACGTGGCCGACGTGACGTGTTCCGGCGTCCAATAATGGGATTTTAGAGGCTTGAAAGTTATGTCCTTCCTCTGTAAATTCGAAGTAGTTATGGGAGTCGTCACCGGTATATGAAGTTAGGAAGTGATCACTATCTGGCAACCAAAGACTAGTCGTCCGGTCGATGACGACAAAGTTTGGATACTCATCCCAGTCTCCGTGGTGCCCCAGCATCTTTTGGCCTTCTTTCCACTTGCTGCGAGATGTGAACTCTTTGTTGATGATGAAAATTAGGTTGACCTTTAGTGTCTCTTTTATTCTTGGGGTTAAGTAATTGATTGCTTTACCAAGCTCGATGTAGCCAATAAGTGCACCGTTAATGTACCAGGGATATACAGTACGGAGAGTGAAAGTACCGAAGGTGCCAATCTCGATACCCCAAATCGTTTCGCCGCTTTCGGAGCTCCCGTCTAGAGTAAACCTTTTGATAGGATCGCTATGGCGATTTGGGTTATGAACACGGAGGAAGTTTACTTTGTCAGGATTGTGAAAGTAAAAAAGTGAAACCCCATATTTGGAGTGAAGATCATCCAAAAGTGGTTCCGCACATTTTTGGAGAAGTTTCCTGTCTTTTGCTAAAAAAGATCGCGCTAAACATGGCTTTTCCTGTAGGGTATCGATCAAGTTGGCCATTAGTTGTCCGTCATCGGCCAGTTGTTTGTGGTACAATGCTTTCACTTCTTCCTCTTTTAATAGGATGTGATCGCTGATATGGTTCATTGAATACCAATAAAATCCTAAAAAATTCCAGAGAACCAATACTAGCAAGAACAGCACTAAAGGAATGAAGACGTCGCGTCGTATATTGTTTTCGCCTGCGCTGTTATCTCGTTTACCCGCTAGCATAATTGTTTTCCTTTATTAAATTTGCTTAACCTTTGAGATGCGGATGAATTAATTTGTCCCATTTCGGAACTTGCAACCTTTCTTCATTTTTAGCCGTATTTTTTGATGCGGTAAGGGTCGCGGAAAATAAAAAATATCCCAAAATGGCGCAGGATTTTTAGTCGTCTTCAAGAAGAGGTAACAGGCGCATAGCAGCGTTATGTAACTGTTGCCTTGACAAAGAAGACGGCTAAAAAGACAAGCCAGATGGGGTAATTT
>JAOTSI010000431.1 GCA_029865005.1 Desulfobulbaceae bacterium | reverse complement strand
ACACAACAAGTTCCATCAGCAATAAATATATGGCCTTACAACATAATCATAGCCAATATATTTTTTAGTTAGGTATTTAATAATCTTAATAAACCAATTTATCTTGAAAAAGAATAATTTCATTTTTAGACCACAAACCCAGGCTACATATATCGTCAATAACATTCATTACAAATAAAACTACCAATCGAGGAATTATAAATCAAAATTTTTACTAATCACCATGCAAAACATCGTGGTGTTATTTGTCTCCTCCACACTACTTCAGTTATCAAACTAACTGATAACTAATATCATATCAGCAACATACAGACAAACAAAAGAAAGACACCCTAACTATAAACAATATTACTTATCAATAATGAAAATATATTACTAATTGAATTATAAATTACATTATACTTACAAACTCGCACTGTATTAAATCAGTTGGTTACGAACCCTGTGACCAGGTACGTTAATATGCCTATCCATAAAATTTCATGATCAAATGCCCCTGATCGAAATGAATTAACTTGCCCCTCCTGGTCCATCATGATAAAAATTCGTCCTTTTTGCCATGATTCTTCGTAAACGTTCACCAGTGCTACGGATGTGTACAAGCAGACCAGTTAACTACAACGTTAATACTATCTGAATCAGGCCTAATAATACGTAGACATTGAGCAAGTGAACCACAAAAATAAAGGTTAGTTCACTTTTTCCCAACAGCAATGTCCTAAAATAAATATTTTTTATAATTTTCACCATTCAACGAGCAACGAAATGATCCACCTTACCAATATAAGTAAACAGCACGGCTCCCAAATTCTTTTTAAAAGCGCAAGCATGCAGATCCTACCAGGAGTGCGCAACGGCTTAGTTGGGCCAAACGGAGCTGGTAAAAGTACTATTTTTCGACTCATCACCGGTGAGGAAGACGCAGATAAAGGGGAGATCTCTTGCTCCAAGAAAACCGTGATCGGCTATTTTTCCCAAGACGTGGGTGAGATGTCTGGCTACTCCGCTTTAGAGGAAGTGGTGTCGGTGTCCGCCGAGTTAATGCAACTGGGCGAGGCTATCAAGGAGATGGAAACGGCCATGGCCCAGCCCATGTCGGATGACGAGATGGCTGATTTACTGGAACGCTACGGCAATGCAGCAGAAGAATTTGAACATCGCGGCGGCTACGATCTGGAATCCCGCGCCCAAACGGTGCTTACCGGATTAGGTATCGGGCCTGCCGATTACAATCGGCCGGTGGAATCATTTAGTGGTGGCTGGAAAATGCGTATCGCACTGGCCAAGATTTTAACCCTGAGCCCCGACGTATTATTGCTCGACGAGCCCACCAACCATCTGGATGTGGAATCCATTGTTTGGTTGGAGGAGTGGATCAGCAAGGATTTCAAAGGGGCGGTACTGATGACCTGCCATGATCGCGATTTCATGAACCGCATCGTCTCCCGGATCATTGAGGTAGCCAACCAAACGGTTACCACCTACAACGGAAACTACGACTTCTACCTACGCGAACGGGAAATCCGTCGGGACCAGCTGCTAGCCAGTTACCGTCGCCAACAAGAAATGCTTGCCAAAGAGGAAGATTTCATCGCTCGTTTTGCAGCCCGTGCTTCCCACGCCGCCCAAGTGCAATCTCGGGTTAAAAAGCTTGAAAAAATCGAACGTATCGTATTGCCACCCGAACAGAAGGTTATCAAATTCGAATTTGCCGAGCCGCCCCGCAGCGGCGACAACGTAGTGGGATGCGAAGAACTGGCCAAGACATGGCCGCTCCCCGAAGGTGGTGAGAAATCGGTGTTCAGCGGGATATCAGGTACCATCAGGCGACAGGAAAAAATCGCGGTGGTCGGGGTCAACGGAGCCGGTAAATCAACCTTTCTCAAAGTACTGGCAGGCCATACCGAACCAACCAACGGGACTGCCACCATCGGTGCAAGCGTCAACCTCGGCTACTTCAGCCAGCACTCCATGGATATCCTTAACCCCGAGTGGACCGTTTTCGACACCGTCCAAGATACCCTGCCCCAGGCCAACATCGGAGTGATCAGAAACATCTGCGCCGCTTTCCTCTTTCAGGGCGACGATGTGGACAAACGAATCAGCATGCTCTCCGGCGGGGAAAAAAGCCGGCTGGTCCTGGCTACCCTCCTGGCCCAACCACTAAACTTCCTGATCCTGGACGAGCCCACCAACCACTTGGACATCCAGTCAAGGGACGTCCTCTTGAAAGCACTACAAAAGTACACCGGCACAGTAGTACTAGTGAGCCATTATCGCCACTTCCTTCGTTCGCTGGTCAACCGGGTCTTCGAAATCGACCATGGTGAAATGCGAATCTATGATGGAAACTACAACTACTACCTTGAGCAAACTAACGAACAGTAGTGTGTTTTTAGAATCAGGGACCAACATTTACCCATGGGAATATATCCGAAGCTTGAACCCATGCCGACATGTTGAAAAGAAAGTGTCTTTTTAAGCACATGGGTATAAAACAACTTCAAACCGTAAAGATGAAGTTTTACAGTGCCCCAGGAATACGAGTCTATCAGTTGACTGAAATAGTCGAGCAACTCATCTGAAGTGAGATTATCGACACCATAATCGCAATAGTTGCCGATACGCCATAGCCGTCAGGCTAAGCAATCATATTCAATAAAAACAGCCTATTGCAAACTCAGGGCGACAAGGAGCGTCAGCTCCTTGTCTTCTCATGGTGCGCGGATCCTAGTTGCCGGCTAACGTTATTGTAATTGTGGCCAGTAGAGTGCCGGGCATCCCTCTACTGGTGATTTTCGATATATTGTATATATAATATAAAATTAGTAAAAAATCAATAATATTTCACCCGCACCAAGAGAATATCTAATAATGATTTGAGTCAATTGAATGAGACTATTGTGAGGGAAATGCCAAAGTTTTTT
>JAOTSI010000430.1 GCA_029865005.1 Desulfobulbaceae bacterium | reverse complement strand
CCAATTGCCGGAGCTGCCCAAAGCTGGATAATTTTAGATGGAGAGTCGCCCACCCTTTATTCTATAATTGGCATGGCATGCGTTGCATCAGCTATTGTTGTTTATTATTTAACTGAATAAACGCACCTAGACGCAGTACCTAAAGCTAGCTCACTCTTACATAAGAACATAATAAACATTGTTTATTAGCTTAATAATACAATTCTATTTCGATCTAAACCCAAATATTTGACTCCGTTCTTCTTCACTGGGTACTTTTTACCCAGCCCTCTTGCCTTATCGTATATTTTTTACCCACCGCGCCCCATAGATATTAAATTACCAGTTCAGGTTATATGAAAATAATCCAAAGTAACAATAAATTAAATTGTAAAGAGCAACGGGCTAACAATATGGCACGAGAATGGCAATAACCAAGATACAGACAAACAGAAAACTTTAACCGAGCAGGAGTAACAAATGAACCCTTTAGCAAACCATAAAACTCTGTTGAGCGTACTGCTTGTCGGGGCGCTCACGATCGGTGTAGGCCATTTATCCTATGCCCATGGAGATGGTGATTCTCATCATTATGGCCACCACGGTCAAATGGAGAAAGAAACCGTTACCAAGTCTGATGGAGAAAAACTTGACAAGTTCTATTCGGACACTAAGGATTTACGGAGAAGTTACACCCAAAAAAGGGCCGAAATGAAAGCTCTGATGCACTCTGAAAAACCAGACCCGACAATGGCCGCAAAAATATCTGGAGAACTCTTTGATCTCCGTGAAAATTTAATGGAAACAGCCCAGAAAAGCGGTATTGAAACACCAACCTCACTTCGTTTTATGAGAGGTGGTATGGGTGGTGGCGGATCCCAAGGTGCTCATCATCAATGGGGTGATATGGGCTACGGACAACACGGTTACGGCAACTGTAACCGTTACACAAATTAACTAACATCAAGATTATAAAAAAATAACAATTCCTTTCAGATCTCTCCTTCCCCATGTCCCGGCGGGTTCATCTCCTTCGCCCGCTGGGACGCCTTTTATATTCTCCTTACGATTGCACAGTAGTACCCATTAACATGATTAGACCAAGGGTCATTTTTAAATATTTGTTTACCACAACACCCTGTGGAAACATCCATGTATATAGCAGAATAATGTATTTTTATTGACGGGCGATAGAGGCGCTGCTGTTATGTTATGAATTCCAAGGGAATCACTCGGTTTTGCCGGGCACCCCTTGTGGGTGCCCGTCCCTGACTATTTTAAATGCGGTTTTTCCTAAAATCAGTGGCATAAGAGTTCGAGACTACCATTCAATATTGACCACCCGGTTAGGTGACATAACAAACGAATAGTATAATTCCGCCCTATTTTTGTTCGAAAGGAGTAAGATGCTACCTACTATGACAAAAATACGAATAAAAGCATTTGCCAACCGGGTGGAAGAATTCCTTATTGATCCATCCACTTATAACGAAAAACGGTTTGATTCCTCCCTTTTTACGGTTATCAAAACAATAGGCACCCGGGCCACCTTATATGGTGATGTCTCACGGGTTGAGAAAACACTCCATGGCCTATGTTTTGGCGGACATATAGAGTTGGTGATGATTTTACTGGATCATGCCTACAAAGGATTGACTGACAAAACGACTATTTATCAATATTCGCGCGCCATAGCCGGGGCCATGCAATCCTTTGCAACACCCATTGCTGTAGGCGGAAGTGGTTCCTTTCCTGATCCCAACTTTTTATTGCACGGCATTAACCAGACCACCCTTAATGCACTTATCAAGCGTTTTGAAAATAATGGCCGGATTATTCATGAGACAATAGCCCTTAAGGATAAATTTATCGAAAAATATGGGGACCAGGTCCATATAGAACACGACCTGAAGATACTAGTAGAAGAAGGGGCCGCTGAAGATTGTTTCGGCCTGTGTTGCTATATCACCAAAGCGGATGAATTAGACCCCCACGGTACCGACAAGAGCTATATCTCTAAAGTCAGCTTCTTTTTAGACCGATTGAACAAAGAGATATACGTTATAACCATCCAGGGACAAAGGGTTTATTCCACAGACAAAAACAGAAGCAGAAATTTTGCCCGCCTGGCAGCAACAATGGGTATGGACCCCAGAGCTTTTGTCTTAAAAAAAGTATGTGAACTTGGAAAGAGCGAAGGATACGAAACCATAAAGGTTATCAGGCCAAAGCATCATCCGATGTTTTTTGATAAACATGAAGGGTTTATGGCTAGGTATGAACCAATTATCAAGCAAGCTGAAATAAAAGAAGAAAACGGCTGTTACTTACAAAAAGATCTATAATCCATAAATTTTAACAGAGCCACCTCTGGACACAATCGCCATATTATCATAACATCGCCATAACCAACCGCTTTCTTAGCCATTCCCAGGCGCTACCCCGAATAAAAGCTCAACCTTCCCAACTTTTACCCATTTATAATTATAGTAGCTGGCTGGCCACATGGCGCACAAATAGCTAATTATATACCCAGTGAGATGGTAAGCTTCCACAACCACCTCATATTTGAACGGTTCCTCTCAGGATCTACGAAATATATCATTCTTTTCCATGGATAAAATCCTATATTTATAGTTAATAATAAAAGGTCATTCTGTTTTTATCCGGCCATTTCCATTCAATTTACTTAGGGTTCCATGCCAAAAACAATATGATCATTTACTATCTCGCAAAGTGTTAAATCATCTAGTTACAAATCCTGTGATCAGATACATCATTTGTTAAGCAAATCAACTTACAATTCAGGTGCAACGTGTTTAAATTTATCCACACCGCTGACATCCATTTAGACAGTCCGTTAAAAGGACTTGAGGCTCACGAAGATGCGCCGGTGGATGAAATCCGTGGAGCAACCAGGCGGGCCTTTGATAATCTCATTAACCTGGCC
>JAOTSI010000157.1 GCA_029865005.1 Desulfobulbaceae bacterium | reverse complement strand
GCAAAGCCGACGATAACCGCCGAGGGCGAGGCTACGACGAGATACCCAAGCTGCTCGCAGAGGCATTAATAAAAGAAAACATAAGCGAAAATAACATTCTCATCGTCCCAGACGAAGTGGAAGCCATTGAAAAGGCGCTTTCCATGGCAGCGCAGGATGATTTAGTGATGATATTTGGTGATGCCATTACCCGTTGTTGGAAGCAGATCATTAACTACGGTGACAAACCATTTGTGGAAACGGCAAAAAAAGAGATACCCGTTCAAACAGTTGTATCAATGCTGGACGCTAATCATCCAGATTCATTTGTATTAGAGGCCGGGATGAAAATCGTCAAGGATGAACGGGGCGTTCGAGTTGTTGCTAATACCGATGAAGAGAGTGACTAAATGGCTAAAACAATAATAAAACTCATACTAGATGATAGCAGACGACTTACCGGCAAAAGTCTCCTCTTGGACGATGCCGGTGCAATTATAGATGCTTTTGTCTCCGGTATAGATAAACAACTGGTGGTTGACCAGTGGATGTCTTTTGCTAAACGTATGCTGGTTGAGCTTGGATGGCAATCTGAAAAGACATACTATCGGATATTTGAAGATGGCATAAGTATAGCTATAAGTGCCCCCATGGATGCCCTATATACAGCTTGCGAAATTAATGAAGCTGCCTGGGAGTTCGCCTGCGCCGAGCTCACCGGAAAACAGCGAGAAGAGGATCTCACTCAAGCTGTTGTTCGGATCAGAGAGTGCAGAGACAAAGAGGTAAACCCCACCCTACTAGAGCTGATCAACCAGGCAAAACAAAGAAATATCCCCTGGCTCAGCGACGATGATATGTTTTCTCTTGGTCACGGAGCCAGTGCGAGTGTTTGGCCGGTCACTGCCTTGCCTGAACCTGATACCCTTAATTGGAAACAGTACAAATCAGTGCCGATTGCCCTCGTAACAGGAACCAACGGAAAGTCCACCAGCGTTCGGGTACTCTCCCAGATGATACAACAATCAGGTAAGTGTTGCGGGGTGACCTCCACAGATTTTATTCGGGTTGGTGACAATATTATCGATTACGGCGATTATTCAGGCCCTGGAGGTGCGCGGACCCTCCTGCGCCACCCAGACACCGATGCCGCAATCCTTGAAGTGGCCCGGGGTGGTATTCTACGTCGAGGTTTACCGGTTGATTATGTGGACGCGGCTCTCATCACTAATATTGCTGAAGACCATTTAGGTCAGTACGGTATTAATACAGTTGCCGCTTTAGCCAAGGCCAAGGCGGTGGTGGCAAAAGCTTTGGTAGCCGGACATTTGGTGTTAAATGCCGATGATGAGCACCTGGTCAACCTGGGACCGGATCTCCCGGTGAACAAATGTTGGTTCTCCCTTAACAAAGACAATCCTGTCATCCAGACACATATATCCAATGGGGGAGCAGCCTGTTTTCTGCACAATGGCCAGTTAGTTTACAGTAATGATCATGAAGAAACTGAAATCATAGCTGTTAAGGACATCCCCATGACCTTAAATGGTGCAGCCCGCCATAATATTCACAATGCGCTGGGTGGGATTGGGGTAGCTAAGAGTTTGGGACTGGATAACAAATCTATAGCCACGGCGTTGAAACAGTTTTCCAGCAATGTCGATGACAATCCTGGTCGCGGTAACCAATTTGAGGTTAAAAATGCCAAGGTGATTATGGATTTTGCTCACAACGTCCACAGTATGGACGCCATGGCTATTACCTTGGCCAATATGTCAGCTAAGCGCAAGTTCTTAATGTTAAGCATGGCGGGTGATCGCAGTGATCAACAAATCGAGGAGGCCACTTATTCCGCATTGGCAATGAAACCGGACATACTGGTTGTGGCTGAATTAAAGGTATACTTAAGAGGGCGACAACCTGGTGAGGTTCCAAGATTAATAGCTGATGCCGCAATGGCCAAAGGACTACCCAAGGAAAACATAATTTTTGTCGACAGCCCCTTTGAGGGCGCAAAGAATATCGTCGAACAATTACAAGCTTCTGACTTGGCTCTTTTACTAGCGCTATCGGATAGAGATATGATTATCGATTTGCTTAAAAACGCTTAAAAACAAGAACCGTCACCTCTATGCTATGGTTTGAGAAGTAATAAATTCACAGCGGATAATGAACCGATAGGTACATATTCAACCTTGCCAGGTCTGACCCCTAACCCCAATTGACCGCGATACTTATAGGTAAGTACCTGGTGTCCGTTATAGGTATTAAAAATCCAGGCTCGACCGGTGTCGTTGGGATCAACAGTGTAATCGGTACCCGCCCAGTACCATGATTCAACAAGATTATCGAATGGACCGGTATTAACTAAACCTGTATTACCTAAAACATTACAGTTGTCGTCGTAATATCCTTTATTACCCAACGCCGTGTAGAAAAGATGTCCGACTTCCGAACTGGTCACATTATAACCAGCAGTGCCTGTTCCGTCGCATTTCCAGTTATAGAGTTGATTTAACGCTGCGGGCAAACGCCATTGAGTATTACTCCAGTTTGCTCTGTACCCAGGATCAAGTTTTATGGTAAGGGCATTCTCCAAATTTGCTGCCCATGCCCTTTGATTTTCCCAATTTGCCGCCCATTTTGTGTAATCAAGCCAGGTAATTTGCAAATCATCATCATAAATAAGCTTATAATCACCGCTATTTTTATATTCATCGTAATATGCCGTGCCTATTACAATGAGTTCTGCTGCGGCTGAACCAACCAGACCAAAAAACAATAACCAATTAAAAAATATAATTCTCTTAATCATACCCTCACAACCCGTAACTAATCATGTCCGATTGACAAACATTCATTCCATCCCAAAGAAAACAATCTTTCCTTCAAGAATAGTCCGGGAAGAATGGAGTGGTCAAGTAGTTTATAATAAGAATTACCACTACCATAATTTTTCACTGATTATCCCAATAATTAAAAGAGAAATGTTTTATTACTTTATAGGTAAACTAAGAGTAATGGTGCAACCGGTACCACTATTATTTTCCGCTCCCACTTCTCCATGCATGGCAACAGTCAACTTCTTTACCAGGGCTAAACCGATACCTGTGCCTTTGGTTGATCGGGTGAGACTATTGTCAACCCGGTAAAACTCTTCAAATATCCTTTTTAGCGCAGAAGCTGGTAAACCAGGGCCTGTATCAGAAAGAGTTATCCGCACCCTGCCCTTATGTTCGCCGATAGCTAAAACCACCTTTTTTTCCGATGAATTCTTCCCAAACTTTATACTATTATCCATAAGATTTATAAGAATCTGGATCATGGCTTCACGATCATAATAAAAAGATGGATATTCTGATTTCTCAACAAAAAATGAGAAACCTTCCCGTTTGAGTTTCTCACCCATTACATCCCTTACCTCAGCGACCACCTCATCCAAATTCCCCTGTATCGGCTGCATACGCCGTTGTTTTTTTTCTAATTTGGAAAACTCCAATACATTATTAATCAACCTGGTGAGGCGTTCACTCTCCGAGCGCAAAATACGAAAATAGTCAGCTTCCCGCTCCTCACTACCCGCTATGCCGTGCTCAAGCATCTCTATATACATTCTAATATTGGTTAGCGGAGTTTTTAGCTCATGGGTCACCGAAGAGACGAATCCAGTCCGCCGCCGTGACATTTCCATCACCACCCAGGCACTCCGATAGATGGCAAGCAGCCCCAAAAGAACCACTCCCGCCAATATACCCATCATGATTACCACTGTTTTTCTTCCTGCCGACTCAGGGACTTCGTCACAGGATACCCCAGCGGAAATAAATGAAAAAGGACGGGGAAAAACCCGCCGCAGATGAAACACCGACTCGGCACCGGAAATCGAATCACCAAAGAATGAAGTCCATACGAGACCATTAGGCCCTGCTGCAGAAAGATTTAAACTGGCAAATCGAGCCAAAGGCTGGCCTCGGAAATATTTGTTACCCAAGTGATCCAAAAACTCCTTTATTTTAAGCACAAACCCTTGCCGATAAATATGATCATCTAAGACAATACGCCGGAAAATAAAAACATGATTTGCATCAATCTCGACAGATTGTAATGGATCGACCTCCACTCTATAGGTATCAGTTCGAAGTTCATTGCCGGTTTCTGGCATCCTCAGGGGAGTTCTCGAAGCAATTTCATACTCATCGTCCACATCTCTTCTGCTTTCAACTGAACCTTGCTTTCGAGAAAAGATAGAAAAATGATCATACTTTTTTGAATCCGACTCAGGTACTACCCCAGAGGAATCCTCCACCATCCCCTCTTCACCTTCCCATACATCATCTTTTCGCTCCTCTTTGGCAACAGAGCTAACGTCTCTTTTTTCCAACAATACCTTTGTCTCTTCATTTACAAATGATTGCTGGGTAATATTTTTCACTTGAGCGGCGCTCACCTTTTCAATTCGCTTCTTCTCGCGCCCCAATTGGCTTTTTTTCTTAGTATATTGTTCAGCCTTGAGATATCGAGAGCCAATACCGTATTGCTTGGCATCTTTTTTATCCGCTACAGCAGTTACCTTCGGCGTTGGAACCTTACGCTCCATTTCCCCAGATTTTTCGCCATTAAATGAGGCAGCAAGCCGTCTCATTTCATATACGACCGGTTGAAGGACAACAGGAACCACCACCTGATTTTGTAAAAGAGGAGTTTGCATAGCTCCATCTGGACCGATTTGGAAATAGCCCAGGATATAATCTTCTTGAACTACTTTCGACAGAGGTGATCTTACCGGTAACTCATCTTGGCTCTTCTTTTCTTCAGATGGGCCGCTTAGATAGTAACTATATTCATCTATTGATCTTGACTCTTCTCGCCGTACTAACTCATCAAGATCTTCCTCCATTCGGTCTAGCAAAGTTTCAGTGAAAAATCGTAACTCTCCCATCTCTTCCTGCCGCAACCCCTCATGGGTTCTGATAATGAAATATCCCAGGGGAATTGCTAAGGCCAAGCAGAAAATTATGATAAACTTTTTTAATCGTCTCACTCGTGGTTCTCCAAACGATACCCTTCACCACGTACAGTGACTACCATGGGGATATCCCCTATCAGTTCTGATATTTTCTTACGAAGTTTTTGAATATGAATATCAACGGTTCGGGTTTCGATATCCGGAGTCAAATATCCCCAGACGTTTTCCAACAACTCGGCTCTGGTAATTATTCGATCCCGGTAGCGATAGAGGTACAACATAATATCCATTTCCCGACGGGTAATCTCCAGCTGCTGTTCCTTACAAGAAGCCATCAGCGTGTTGGGATCAAATTTTACTGAAGCGAGCATTAATTGCTGCTCCGGCATTCTTTTTCCGCTCCGTCGTAATATGGCCTCAACCCGTACCATCAGTTCACGCAAAGAAAATGGTTTACTCACATAATCATCTGCACCTGCTTGAAATCCGTTAACCACATCATCTTCTGCGCCTTTAGCGGTCAGCATCATGATCGGCTGATCAGGTTTTGCATCCCGCACCCTACGACAAATGGAAAAACCATCCATTTCCGGTAACATCACATCTAGCACCAGAAGGTCATAATTCTGTGCCAAAGCCTCCTCACAACCCTTGGCCCCGTTATCAATCCCTCGCACCTTATAACCGTTAAAAACAAACACGTCGGAGAGACCCTGCAAGATCGCGGGGTCATCCTCCACCACTAAAATCTTTGCTTTATACTTCTTCATCATACTTCTCCTCATAACTGACCACAATGCTTTACAGCTAGCTAATTTAACATACCCCTAAACTATAAGCGCCTACAGATACATCAGATTTAGCCAATTACCGCTACTCGCTATAACCTAACATTGCAGGCCGGGTCAACGATATGCGGATTAAATACCCACGAACTTTACCACCCCTTTAGATCACCAAGTCATCACCTCTCACTACTATAAAGCCTACCTGAGAAATATAATGCAAAAGTTTTGTAAATATATTCATTACAAAAACACCACCCCAAGCTAACAACCTATATTTTCCAGCACTTGACAGTTAAACCTCACCCACCAGACCCAATAAACTCTACATACTAACTAATACCCCAGAACGATCATACTTGACGCAACTGGAGCGCTTGAGTATTATTTTTGATTCACCTAACAATAAGATAATGAAAAAGAGACTAACCTCGACCATTGAGTGACAACAATCATCCATGTCAGCAGCTTCTTAAATTTTAGACATATACTAAGTTATCATTCTTTTTAACTAATCTTTATTTATGACGATGTGATTTTATATTCCCTAATTTCGCAGATATCGTTTTATAGATACCGCTAGTTTTGAAAATTTCTGAAAAGACGACGACACACCATATGAACAGCGATCAATTCATCATCGAACTCAATCAGCACTACAATCTGATTAATGAACTGGAAGACGAATATTTTGATTCAACAAAAATGTTCAACTGTCTCTCAGAAAGCCTGGTTGACAAACGAACTCTCAATCTTATTGAGATACAGGAACTTTTCAAAGCAGTTAATTTCACGGAAACCGGACTTGGATCAGCCCGCCTCTTTCACTCCTTACACAATCCTCATGCTTCATTGGAGCTTATCCATGCCAAACAAGAAGCACTTAAGGAATTAGAAAGTAACGACCGTCTGTACAATTGTATTTCTGAATACCTAGGGAATTTTGCCGCCAACGAAAAAAGTTTCTGGAACTTCTTCAACTTCCATTATCAGCCCATCTCGCCCTACGGCTCTCTTAAAAAAGCTATGGAGTCCATAGACTCTCTACTTTCACCCTTGGACGATATGGTAACGCCGAAATCAGACTATCTCGTCTCACTCCTGAGCATAATAAAAAACTTCCGCACAACAACAACCAGCGGTCTCATAAAAGGTCCGGCATTTAGAACTTTTCAAGGCATACAAACCCGCAAGGAAAAAGGGTTTTTCACCCCTTCATTACGCCTTAGACGAGGAAGACTTAGTGGAGGTACAATCGTTCCAGGACTGCCTAGCATTGGTTTTACCATTGCCGGTCTTACAGGAATGATCAACCCCACCTTGGCGGAAAGCATGGTGCTACTCACCGGTGGTGGCCTACTAATCGGTTTCCTTTACGGTATCTTGCTAAAACCTCTTTTTGACAATGAAACTGCAATATTGTCTATTAGACAAAGATTTCTGGATTCCGACAGTTTCATTTCCACCATGGAAGCAGTAGCCTGTTTAGATGAATTAATGTCTTTTTACCGCTACAATAAAAACAACTCCCAACCCACCATAATACCTGAAATCACCGATAAGGAACGTCACTTCTTCATTGCCAAGGAACTATGCAATCCCGTTATCTTATCTAAAAATAAAAAATTCGTACCCTATAACCTCTCGCTGGACCACACCGGGATTACCTTCGTTACTGGCCCCAACAGCGGCGGCAAAACAACTTTTTGCAAAACCATCGCTCAAAACCAGATTCTGGCCCAAATAGGTGCACCCATTGCCGCCAAATCGGCAAAAATCAATTTAGCAGATCGCATATCTTATCAGGCCCCGGCCTTTGACAGCCTCAACGACGATGAAGGTCGCTTCGGCACCGAGCTACGGGCCACCAAAAACATCTTCCTTAGTACTACTCCTAAAAGCTTAATCTTTTTAGATGAGATCGCCGAAGGCACCACCAGCCATGAGCGCATGGAACTTTCACTTTCCATCCTGGACGGATTTTTAAAGAAGTTCAATAACACCGTGTTAGTAACTCATAACTACGAGTTAGCTGATACCTTTCGCCAACAGGGTATGGGACAATATTTTCAGGTGGAATTTAAAGACAACAATCCATCCCATCGCATGGTGGAAGGAATTTCTCGTACTAGTCACGCCATGAGAATAGCGAAAAAAATAGGCTTTGCTCCCGAAGACATTGATCAACATCTCCGGGATGAAGGTTATATCTAAGGGCCGACACCGATATTGGGACATTTATTATTTTTAAAACCCTAAACACTAGGCTTCGCATTCAGTCCCCGTGCTTTCCGCAATTTCACGGAAACTTGCTCTCTGTTTGGCCGATCCGATAACTGCTATCAAATCACCACTACTGAACCGATAATCAGCCATGGGATTGGGTCGAAAGATACCGTTATGGAACACTCCAACTATAGATACTCCTGTCCTTGCACGAACCCCCACCTCCTTAAGACTTGCTCCGGCAAGTAAACTCGATTGAGTAATAGGTACCCAGGATATTTCTAGCAGCCCCTTAGCGCTATCCATTTGGGATAAAACATGGTAATCCTTATGGGTATCATAAATGGGTTCATAAAGTTGTTTACGGACCGTATCGGTATAATCCTGAATAACCGTAACCGGTACTTGAAGATGAAGAAGTGTTTGTCGCGCCATCTCTAGCCCTGCCTCAAATTCCGGTAAAACCACTACCCGCACACCGGCATCATAGAGTCCCTTCATCTGCTCTATCCCAGCAGCCCTTGCAACCACCGCCAGTTCCGGGTTCATTCGACGTACCTGATCGACAATAATCCCACCCATTGAAACTGATGGTACGGTAACTATAAACAAACTCGCTCTTGCTACTCCCAGGGCATCCTGGACCGTCACCTGCCCACCATCTCCATAAACCACCGCATATCCGTTACTTTTACAATCCGCCATTCTCTGATAATCCGCCTCTGCGATAATGAATGGCACCTGCAATTCTTTTAATACTCCCGCAATATAGCGCCCCACCCTACCGCCACCCACGATAATCACATGTTTATCTAATTTTTCAGATGGCAAGTTTGCCGTCTGTAACGGCTCTGCTTTAAACATTTTTCTTTTCAATTTATAAAGAGGCGCAGTCATAGCCGAAACAAATGGCGTGGCAATCATGCTCAATACAGCAGCTGAGAGAATGAGCGAATACATTTCCTTGTCAATAAAATCTCCGGCCAAGCCAACTCTCGCCAAAACAAAGGAAAACTCACCAATCTGAAAAAGACCAAGCCCCACCGCCAAGGGAACGACATTACGGTAACCAAAGGCAACAGCGAGCAGACTAAAAATAAGCCCTTTTGCCAAGCCAACCAAGCCAACGACAGTGAAAACCTTATCAGGATTATGCAATAGAAAGGAGGGATCGAGCAACATTCCCACGGAGGTAAAAAACAATAGTCCAAAAATATCACGCAGAGGAATAATATCGCTCAAAGCCTGATGCCCATATTCAGACTCACTCAAAACCATACCTGTTACAAAAGCACCAAAGGCAAAAGAGAGACCAAAGAGATAA
>JAOTSI010000010.1 GCA_029865005.1 Desulfobulbaceae bacterium | reverse complement strand
TGTTCCTTCATATTACCTGGATTTGTAACATAAAAATAGTTATCAGGGTCGCCATCGTCATCTTGATCCCATTCACTCTTTAGGTTAGGAATTGGATCTGCAGAATATTCTAATTCTCCATCACTATCACTATCAGTAAGAGGTGTGTCAGTATCATTAAAGCCCCCCCATTTTGCAGCAAAATATAAAGGGTTTTTAAGTAAGGTAACAGCATCTCCATCAGTGTCTGGAGTAAATGTCCTGGAATGAGTATCATCTGGAAGAGGATAAGGAGTCGTTCCATCACTCTCAAAATCCTTCCAACAGTCTACAGGAGTATTTGGTGCGGTGCAGGCTTCTGGGGTATCAAGCATAAAATTTATCTCTTCAGCGTCACTACCTGTGAAAATACCGTCTTCATTTTTCCTGATCTCAAGATAGGCACCATCGGCAGTGGTTCCAGAAATAAAATATCCGGCATGCATGACCATAAAGGTACTAATTTTTTCGTTTGTTAAAGTTATTGTAACTTTATTAGTTACCGTGTCTACCTGGTATTCATAGGTGACGATATAATCCATATCGTAATCACCGCCATACTCAGAATCCTCATAACTGATACGAAATTTACCGTAAGTACTGGTCAAGGTTTCAACAAAAAAATCAACAATGGTAGAGTTAAGCTTAGCATTTCCGTAGTTTGTTGTTAAATAATCATCATATTTGGTACCTCCCCAGAGTGTCTTACAGAAAGGAACAATGGTAATAATCTTATCATTATCCATGGGAATATTTATTTCAGGAAGTGGTGCCGCCAATGCCACGGCCATTGTTGTTACATATTGATTACCTGGAGCTGTTTTATTTATATCATTTTTCAAACCATAATAGGCTATTGCAGCAGAATAATAGCTACCTTGTTGCCCAGGATTTTCTATACAACTTCCTCGGATTTGCAATTTTGAATCAATGTCTTTTGCTGAACAAGCATTATCGCTCACAGAAGCGCCTGTTTGGCCTACAAAGTGTTTTCCCTGTAATTCTGCATCATTTTTATAGATGGTGTCACTGAGCGTACTAACATCCAAATCATTATTATTAGCACTGAACTCAGCCGTAAATCCCGGAAGGGCTGTATTTGCCAATGCAAAAGGGGATCCAGGCAACTCATCTGAATCATAGGATGGATTGGTATCTGATATAACAAGCATGTACGGCTTAGAACATGACTGGTAACCATTATCATCGGGATCGTAGGGGTCATTCCAGTCTGGAGTCGGCAAGTTAAGTAAGGTATCAGCTGGCTTAAAAAAAGTATGAGGGGTTTTTTGTCCTGCAAGATACCGCATACCTTCAAACATCATTTCTGCCACCGGGTTTCCCCAATCAACACAAGCTCCATAAGAATACATTGTCGCTGAAATACGGGAACATCCCATGTCAGCGTAAGAATAATCACCAGGTTGCGCACCCGCGTTAGGGTCATCCCAATTTTTTGGCCCATATTCATAACCGTAAACACGTAGTTTATTAATCGTTTCAACGATACCTCCAGTCGCTGGCGTTAAAAATTGACCAGTATCCTTATCCACTTCATTTGTAAAACTACCTATATTCTTACGTAAAACTCCTCCATCAGTATTCTTTTTATAACTACCTGTAAGGAGACCAAAATACATTTTATCAGACATACCGTAGGAATGAAGAAGTCCAGTTGGCTTATAATTATTAGCATACTGGGTACAATTATCTTCTTTCAATTCTTCATTATAACAAACTGCCACTCGTGCCTCAAAGGTCTTCACCTTACTTTCAACAGGCTCGTATTCCTTTAAACCATAAAATGTTTGCAAAAAACCATAAAATGTTTTCGTATCATCAGTTTCTGTTGGAGCAATACCTGATGATTCAATTGTTGTTGGTTTTAAAACCGTTGTTTCAGTTATTCGCGTCCGTGATGAACTCCATTCTTCAGCAGAACCTTCAACAACCGGGAGACTATAATATTTTAGATGGCGCCAATACTTATCCTGGTCAGAGGTCATAAAGTCATAATAGGAAATCGTTGCGGAGCTAGAGAAATCTATATCCCCATTAGAATCATAGGTGGCCGTATCATTAAATGCAATTTCTCGATCATATAATAAATACCAGCTTTCGTTACCAGTTAATTCATGATAACGAAATGTTATATTATATTTACCAGGAGTGAGTTCAGCATAAGCAAAGGTACCACTGCCGGAAGAAGCCACATCATAACTTCCCATAATCCACTTATCAGGCAAGCTAACCACAGTTGCATTTTCGTCATCTGGCATATTGTTTGTAGGTATAGTCGCTCCTCTATAACTAGTACTAGTTATGCTAGCACCGGTATCTTTCAATGGTTCAATAATCATTTCTATATTATCATCATTAAAGAGCAGAAAACGGAATCTATTTGTAAATGCATTATACTTTGTAGACCCACTACCTCCACCTCTCCATACTTCATCCGGTAAGACTTCCAGGGTGGCCGTAAATACACTTATGTAATAATCACCAATATAATAACCTTCATAATCAGGATCATCTAAAAATGGATTTGCGTCAGCAATTGAAACCTGGTTAACTTCGTCAACAAACCGGGATGCCCCACCATGTTCCTCATTGGCAAAGGTGGCAATTACATCATCCCATTCTTCATGGGAAGTTATTGACTCTTGCCAGTAACCTTCTTCGGATGAAGGGGTGTATTCTATCCAACCCCAATTAATGGCAGTAGGAGTACCAGAAGATATCCAATCCCAAATACGATGTGGGCTATTAGCCAATGTAAGCAGTAATGGGGCATCATCATAACCATAGTTATTACTATTTTGATCAATAGTAACCGAGGCGAATAAATGACGAAGAGTTGCACCTTTAGGAGCCTCATATGGTGTATAATCACGAATATCATAGCCATCAGCTGTCAAGCTGTGGTATTCATGCCCTGAGGTATGACTATCCTGAGGGATAAATACTCGTTCCAATACTGTTTCAGTAACCGTATCCACAGCGCGATAGCCACCGTACAGTACCTTACGCAAAGCATCCATCCGAGTTGTAGTTAAATAATTTAAGAAATCACCACTCCACTCTCCGACCCATTCTCCGGTATTCGCGTCCAACGCCCCACATTTCTTAGTAGGAGCGTTGGTTATAGGGTTAAGGTGCGTTTTACTAGTTGGATAAAAACGAGCAGGAACACTTGTACTATCATACTTGTAGCACTTATAGGAGTCAAAATATCCATAATAGTCAAACCCTTTTGAATACACCCCATTGAAATCTATATCTTCATAGGGTTCCCCTAAATCATAAGTACCTGAGTTATTTTCGTCTGTGTATTGTTCTCCCTCACCCCGATATCGAGTATCGATGGTACCGTCACCGTCAAGATCGGAGGCATCATTATATGCTTCGTAATAAAGTTTGTGATCTCGCCCCAAAACCATAAGTACAAGGGGGGGGGGATCAGTATCTAAAAATGGTATGTCCACATGATAATCAGAATTTTCAGTTGCCTGAACAGATCCTGGGATCATTAATCCGAAAGGAATTAAATAAACCATCGTAAAAATAGTAGATATAATTCTGATATTCATAAAACACCTCAATGCATAAACCATTATAAATCTGTTTATAGCGTAAGAAATAAACATTAATTTTTAATTTCAATTCAAAAATTTAATAAATATGTCATAAAATAACAGTATGGTGGACTGTTTCTTCTATCGACCATAAACACAATCACCAGCCGTGCCTACAAGATGTCGGTAACCTACACGAACAATAGCCTCACTCCCCTCAAAGCCATACAGTTTGGAATGAATATCGTACAAGTAATGTACCCCACCAGTACCATCTCCACGTCCATTACCCTCATACCCTGAATTTGATTCTCTCCCCTGACCATCCGTAGGTTTTTTCGTTTGAAAAACCGAAATATTAGTATGAAGATCAGGGCTAGTTCCTGCAACTCTGGGAGGGTAGGTTATATCACGGTAACCTGTATCATCTGAAGGATATTTTAAAAGTTCCGTGCTTGAGGGAACCGAGGAATTAGCGTAAAGATCACTGGTCATTACCTCCACCCCTTTAATATGAGAAGAATTAGTTGCCCCATCAACACGAAATCCTTTTGGACAAGCAATGTTTTGTTCTATAACCTCAATGGCAACTTCAGTTCCTGCATCAGCCCCATAAAAGTTCTTTTGGGCTAATCTCTCATTACGACTAATCATATGTTCAACCTGCATGGTTGATGAAGTAGAAAGACCTATAATAGTGAGAATCACCAAAAACATTAAGGCGGCAACTAATACAAATCCATTTTCTTGATAGACAAAACATTTGGGCACGTTATTCGTCGTCAATTTTGATTTGTAATTATTCATATTCAATATTTCACCTGTAGAAATTTATTATATGTTATTACAGGGCATAACGTTTATTTTATATATAGATATAAAATTTACATTAAAATTTAAAACTCGTCTTTCATGCAGTACTGGATAGTTATTATAATTTTAATCACTAACCATCAAAGGCCATATTTAATGTAATTAAAATTTGCTAACTCAATTTTATCTAAATTGCGCACGACATGAACACTAACCATTTTTGTGTTAGGTACTGGATGATCAACTGCTATATTCCAATAAATGGTATATAATCCATCTTCTGTTATCTCTGCTTGATCTGCATCATCGCCTATATCTGTTAAGCCAAAATTATCATTAGGCGCCGGATCATCATCTATACCATCACCAAAACCTCCATTATCCAGGTCTTGTTTGGTACCATCTAAATCTGAATCATCAAGAAGTGGATCGTCATAACTCATCGCTGCAATTTCTTCTAAAATACTACTATTCCAATTAGATGCAATAAATACATGATTAGCAGTGGCATTACCTTTTATGGCTGCTATTTGCATGGTGTTAAGAGCCAACATACCAATACTAAGAATAACCATTGACACCATTACCTCTATAAGGCTAAATCCTTGTTTATTAATCATAGCCACAATTTTTCCAGGGATATTTTTTTATCAGTTCTTTTATTATTTTAAATTATTAACCATCTATTTGTGATAAAGAATAACGAAAGAAATGCAACTTAATATAAACACCTCTCCTCCATCCGGTTACCGCTACCCACCGAGAAAAGCTATAGCAAGCAGCGCAACTACATAAACCTGTGGAACCATAAACCACTTACAATTTCGTACAGTATTAAATCAGCTAGTTCCTAACTACTTGCCCAGGTGCGAAGAAATATTTCTAAATAATTTTAGCTCAATTTATTTCATCCAAGTTCTTAATTAGCCGCCAATAGCCAGGGCAATATTTCTTAAAAAAATATTTTTAGTCATAAAATATCTCCGATAACTATCACCTGATGGGTTGTTCCAGTTAACCCCACTGGCAGAGGCAAAATTTTGACCAGATCCCATATGATTGATTGAACGAGCACTCCTAGTCAATATTGACAGTTGAATATTTGTTATCAACTTTAACTGGACATTCGTGGGGGACAGAGTATCAGTGCCATCATTAACTCTATAGTAAAATTCAATTTTTTCTACATTTTCAGCGAGAGCCTGTTGAACTTCTGCGGTGACATTCCCACCATTATCTAGATATCCTGTTGTTCTTATAAGGTCATCATCTCCATCACCATCATAATCAGTTAGAGAATAACTAATTGTGATTGTTTCCTCTGGTTCGTCCGTTGTCCCATCAGAATCATTATCTTTACCATCCCAATCACCCGACATACTAAATTGCAGCGAGTTATTTTGGGCGTCAATAATTCCCAGGGGATTATTTCCAGAACCCGTATTGTAACCAGCCATTCGGAGCTCATTGGACATCAAATAAAGAGCAGCTCGCAAATCGTCCTGCATGTCAACAGTTTCTTCCTGAGCCTCAAATGTCCTCTGTTGACTAGTGAACACCTTGAACATTACCGCCATAATCATAGAAGATATGGCCAGAGCAAACATTAGCTCAATTAAAGTGAAGCCAACATTTTGATATAATCTCTTTTGTCTACTAAAAGTCATTGACATCATAAAACCATTAATTAAATAACATTCTGTGATCATTAATAATTAAACAATATTATAATAAATCGAAATCTACACTACGGTAATCTTAGTATGACCAGTTACGAAAAATAAAATTTTAAACTGTCTTTCACTACTATTATTGTTTAATATAATAGATCCATTCTGAAGCGTAGTATCTATTCCATTAATACAGCATTCCATTATGATGCCCCTGGAGTTAATCAACACAGACATGTTATTAGTAGCATTTGAAATAGCAACGTTCTCTATGGTATCGTCAAGATAGACAACCTCACCAACATCAACTTGTTGATTGCTCGTGAAAGCTCCTGCTCCGTTATCCTCAAAAACCCTGTAACGAACCATGTCTGAGTTAAAAATATTTTCAAACAAAATAGTTAACTTTTTATTTTGACTGATAACCTCCATGCGAGTTCGCTGAAAAACCGTGTTCACTTCACGAGCAGCGGCTTTTAATTGATAGTTCGCTCGCCAAGATAAATAGGAAGGGATGGCAACGGAACTTAAAATACCTACTATACCTAAGACCACAGCAAGCTCTAAAGTTGAGAAGCCACATTTACTTAAAAGCGGATTAGTTATTTTTTTACCTATAGTTTCAGAGAGATAATTTGATATTATTTTCATTTTGATATACTCCTAGACGAATACTCAAAAAACAAATACACATCTTTTTTACTTATTAACCCGCTCCATCCAATGTCAATTAAAAGTGACTGGTGAACAAAACTTATTAAACCCTTGAACCACAATGAAAATATGCAATGTGAATGCCATTATTAATTACCAAACCAAATACATAAAAAATAAATATAAAACTAATTACTTAAGCTCTCAAGCTCAAACAGTAGTAATAATCACAACCAGGTAATTGTAAAACTATTTTACTTGATGTTAATTGTTTTTACAGTTTGCACATTCCTAGCAAATATCATTTCCCCACTATATTTTTTTACCAATATACCTATTGTAAATTTTAAACATGATAACAGTTACATATAATCAAACTACTGTACCTACCACCTAGCTAGTTTGACCTTTCAACTATCTCTTGCGCATAGAGAACAGTTATTATTGTTATTGATTTACCGATATCAAACTATAAATTTAAAACAGAACTCAGCACAGATAAGCCCCAATTAAAAAATATTATATTTTTTTTATCATAACATTCTCGCAGGTCATCATTTTTCCAAATCTCTGAATAACATGATATATTACGACATCTAGAGTCAAACTAGTACCTGGTCACAGTTTAACCGTCAGCCTAAAGTTTAAGTAACCTATTAATATACCTAGTTATTTGCATAATTATTAAAGAGCAGTGATAAAAATCGCCTCCACGCGAACCATCAGCATGCCAATATATATAGGCCTTGCAAAAAATATATTTCTCCATCTCGAAGTCTGCGCTTACCGGCTTATCTATTTAGCCGTCTTCTTTGCCTGGGCAATAGATAAATTATTATATTATGTGCCTATAAACTATTCTCAGGTTTGTCGTTTATCAGAAAGATTTACAGAAAAACTAAGGAAGTTTTTCTCTAAATTACTAAGAAGAACTTGCTAGCCTCATGAGTAAATTTTGCATCCTGAGAATTGTTTATAGGCAAATTTATTATTTCCCATGGCTCTAAAATTTTTTAATTAAGGCACCTACCCTAAATGGGCGGTCGTTGTTCCAAGTGTAGCACCGTAAAGGCACTACTTGTGAGATCCTCTCGGCTTCGGCTTAATCAATTATATTATGTTGTAAATATTCACTCGCATTCAGGCCTCAGCCAGACGGCTATGCATGTCAGGGAACCACAGGCAGTTTAATAAAACAAACAAAGGGATTTATTTTACTGCATACCTAAGGCACAGTTGGTAAATACATGCACTACTATTTTGCCTATACTAAGAGAAGCCTCGTTGTACAGTTTTCTTTTATTGCCATATTTGAATATCCAGGTTACATGCCATTAACTGTCTTCATATACTTAGACCATCCAATTCACATTGACATGAGCCATACCCTCACGACATAACAACAAAAGTTTGCAAATTAACTAGTTAATTAAACAAGCCACCTGATAGAAACACCCCTAAATCTACTTTTCATTCCCATTTTCACCCTAATGATGCTATGAACCGCAAATACGACCTAGAACTCCTCGCCCCTGCCGGGTCGATTGAATCATTTTTTGCAGCCCTAAATTTTGGTGCTGATGCAGTTTATTGTGGTTTGAAAGAATTTTCAGCCAGAACCAAGGCTAAAAATTTTTCATTAAATGAATTGGAACAGATGATCCACTATGCCCATCACCTTAAACGCAAAGTGTATGTAGCCCTCAACACCCTAATTAAAGAGGAAGAGTTGGGTCGACTGGTGGAAGTATTGGGTTCTCTTTCTGAGAGTGAGATTGATGGCCTTATTATTCAGGATCTTGGAGTATGGCGAGTTTGCCGTAAATATTTTCCAAACCTTGAGTTACACGGTTCAACCCAACTCACCGTGCATAATAAAGAAGGGGTAGAAACACTAGCCGAAATGGGGTTCACCAGAGCCGTACTGGCAAGAGAGTTATCTCTGCGAGAAATTTCCTCTATTGCTAAACATACCGACCTGGAGCTTGAACATTTTATCCACGGTGCTCTCTGTTACTCCATTTCCGGCAACTGTTTTTTCTCTTCATTTATTACCGGAAAAAGCGGCAACCGGGGACGATGCGTACAACCATGTCGCAGGCAATATGAAGTGGAGGGCAAAAAAGGGGCCTATTTTTCACCAAGCGATCTGTGCGCCATAGAACATGTCGCCCAAATGGCCGATAACAGAGTGATCAGCTTTAAGATAGAGGGTCGCATGAAAAACAGTGAATATGTGGCCACAGTGGTTAAGGCCTACCGTTTGGTGCTCGACGCCCCCAAGAAGAAACGCAACAAAGCCGTCCAGGAAGCCAAGGAGCTCCTGACCAATGCCTATGGTCGCCCCATGACCAGCGGTTTATTAACCGGCAAACCAGCCAAAAACCTAGCTGATCCCTTTCAAAAAGGCGGTATTGGGAAATTCTGCGGTGATGTTCAATCCGCCAAAGGAACCTCTCTTACCTTTAAAACCGGGGAGACTATCCATGTTGGTGATCGTTTGCGTATTCAACCAATCAACGATCTGGATGGACGCGCCTTCACCATTAAAGAGTTATTTACTGGTAACTCCCGGCGCAAACGCGCTGACAGAGGAGTAATGGTTCGGATATCCACTCCCTTTGCTAATTATTTCCAACCGGGAGATAATATATATAAAATTGGGGGCGGCAAAATCTTTACCATGAGCGCCGAAGCTTGCGCGAGACAACTCAAAGGTGGCCGCCCCACCGCAAATCCGGTCCGCCTCAACATTTCCTGCACCATAGACACCCTCTCTATCCGGGGAGAAAATGAGATTTGCGAATTAAACCGTTGCTACCCAGTGGAAACAGAACCCGCCATCCGCTCACCACTTAGTCGTGAAAGACTCCTACCCATCTTCACCAAAACCGGCCATCCTGAACTAGGCTTAGAACAGCTCATCTGTGATGATTTACCACCAGTGGTCATAAAGCCTAGCAAGCTGAAAGAGATACGACGTAACTACTACCGTGAACTGGCAGAACTTACGGCTAAAAATAAAAGCCTACGGTTGGACCATGGGATTAACATGGCAAACAAAGGGATTTCGACGCCAGTTACTCGAAAAGCTAGCGAAACAAACAAAATTTCCGCGTGCATATGTCGACCCGAAGAGTTGGACATCTTCGACGAAAAACTCTTTGACCAGATCATCATTCCCCTTCGACGAGATATGGTAGATGCACTCAAAGAGCAGCTAAAACAAAAAAATATCAATATTGAGCGGATAATCTGGGATATCCCTGCCATCATTTATGACCAGGAAGCAGATTGGATTGAAGAGATAATAAAGGAACTGATCGCTACGAGACAATACAAATTTCGACTTAATAACATCGGCCACTTCCATTATTTCAGGGAGTTAGACCAAGCCTATCTCATTAGCGGGCCCTTGCTCTATACCCTAAACAGTCAAGCAGCTTATGGACTACATGACCTAGGGATTAGTGAACTCACCTTGAATATTGAAGATGACCAGAACAACATTAAACATATCATGACCCACGCCCCAGACATCCCGATTTCTCTCACCATATATGGCCCGGCACGACTCCTCACCTCCCGAATTCCCCTGCAAAAATTGGCGCAGAAAGCCACGATAAAAGGCGGCAACGACCTTAAAATGCATATGACAAAACGCAACGGGTTAACCACTGTCACGGCTGACAAAGAGTTTTCCCTCCTGGGACAACTTCATACCTTAAAGAAAATCGGACAATTAAACTATGTGATAGATTTCAGCCACTGCGGCTGGTTGAGTAAGCGCGGTAGCATGGTTATGGAAGCTCTCCGCAATGACACCCCACTGGAAGATACCACCATCTTTAATTTTGAACGCGGTTTGGAATAAGGGGTCATCATCGTTTCAACCAATAGAGCTAAGAATCAATAATATTACGATTAACGTCACCCCAATTCCTATACCTATAGCTACCCAGTGAAAAAATAGAGCAATCCCGCCAAAAGCCACAGCAACTCCACTGATAATCGGCTCCTTTTCCTTTATCCAGGCAAGAGGAGCCAATACAAGTGCCAAGACAGCCAACGCAATAGTGGATATATACAATGGAGGATATTTTGTTTCAGAAACTACTTCCCTATTCTTTTTTGCTTCTTTATCTTTACCAAAAGTTACCTTAAATATTTTAAGATCAATTTCTACCTTATTACGTAATTTCTGTTCTCTTTGCTGCTTTTCCCGCTCCTCATACTCCCCTTCCCATAAAACTGCACATACAAGAGCTGAGGCACCAACCAAAATAGCTAGGATGCCTATAATATGTTTTCTTAACATCTCAAATCCAAACATAATTAAATATTTTCCCAACTCCTTAGCCTAAATAGATTTCTCAAACTCCTAATTCCAATTCTTTGACAGGTAGCTGGTCACAGAGTTCACAATTAGCTGATTTAATTTACCCAAAGATTGTAAGTGGTCACAGGTAATTCATATTTAAGCAGTTGCCGCCCCTCACCATAACCCATCTATGCGGACGTGGGCAACCGCGTAAAAACAAGGTAGCTGTAACCAATTACCTACGACATTATCAACTGAAACCACTACACCAATATTTTTTTCCATCTAAAGAGATGGGCTATGAGCCAACCGATTACAAAGGCTGAGGCTAGATTGGCAGCCAGGGTGATACCCAGCATTAGCATGGCCACAAAATACTCTTGCCGCTCAGTTAAAGACATTATGGTTAAAGCAAGCTGGAGACCGGCAAATACGAGTAAAACCCCTAACACTGCCATGGGCAACAAGTTCAGAAGATAGATTATTTCAGGGCCGAGAAGCAAAGCAAGCGAGATGAACAATCCACCAATCATCAGATTTGAGCCAGCCGTCCGTGCTCCGAATCGATAATGGGCAGCCAAACCGCCCGCACCGTGACATAGCGGCATACCACCGAGACAAAAACTCATTAAATTCGCCACAGCCATACTGAGACAGACCCTACGATTAGTCACCCTTGCAGATCTCTCGCCAAAATACTCACTGGAAAGATCAGTGTAAGCCAAAACAGCATTACCCACAGTCATGGGAAGCTGCGGCAGAACCAACACCAGTAGGGCGAAATTAAAATCTACGGTCGCAGGCAAAGAAGCAGGAAAAAATCGTGGCATATGAAAAGATGGCAAGTGAAGGCCAAAGTTGCTCTTCGTAGTTCCTATCACCCCGATTAAAATGCCAAAGAGCACTACCATTAATCCAGCAGGATATTTTTTATTATCCAGCAAAATCAAAGTTAAGAAGCCAGCGATTCCACCCAAAACCAAACCTATGGGAATGGGTCCCAAAGTTTGCATAGACAAATGGGGTTCCGCTGCACCTTGCAATATCTGAAAACCAGAAACACCAATGATAAATTTCATTCCACCGGATATCAATAAAATACCGGTGGAAAGCTGCACTCCCCGAATAACCGCGATCGGCGTATATTTACGTATGAAATCCATGGCTCCACACGCACCCAAGACAAGCAATAAAACTCCCATCATCAAAGTGGAAGCAGAAATCTGCGAGGCAGTCAAGCCCGTTGCCACGGCATAAGCGCCGATTACTTTCATCGGCTGAACCGGTACCGTCACTCCAAAATAAACACCAGATACAACATAAAATAATCCAACCGCAAGAAACACACCTAACGGATCCAAGCCATTAACCACTACCATGGCCGCAGCAATTGGTAACAAGGTTCCCATATCCCCTAAAGAACCTGCCAACTCCAATCGGTTAAAGGAATAGAGTTTAGTCATATATCTACCCGCCTATATTTTTTGGTCATTTAATTATCAAGCATACTCAATCCCTCTTAGGGCAACATATTAGATTATTAAAATAAAACATAATGAAACAAAATAATAGTTAGAAATAGTTTACATCTCCATACTATTACTTAAGGTAAAAGGCATGGACGATGGTAAATTTCCAAAAATAGCGTTGGATTTTAGTATGCTTCAACAATATATTAGAAGCGCATAGCACAGTTACATATCTGTTACCTCGACAAAGAGAACGGCTAAAGATACAAACCAAATGGGATATATTTTTCCGAGACCCAGTGGGAAGGCAAGCTTGAATACCCTATATTATTGCCATACGAATTTCATTTTTTAGCCTCAGCGAAATATTGCTAAGTAGTCACAAGCACCTCATCTTCATGGGATTGCCCCTGCCACATGGATGGGCTATAGCAACCAACATCAACTGCATAATCCTGAACCACAGGTGACCACTTACGGCATTATAGTGTTTTAAATCTGCTACCTACAAACCATATGTTCATTGCAAAAATATCCACCTCCAGCTCCCAACCACTCCTTAACAACATCAATCATCACGCGTATTGCCATAACCGAATAAAAAATATATACTTCTCAAAATGGAATACTGGCTTTTTGACAAAAAATGATAAAACTTTAGCAGGAACGGCTGACGAAAATTATTATGAAACTGGCAACAGCTACCCAAATGCGGGAATTTGACCGCATAGCCATTGAAGATTATGGCATTCCTGGCATGGTACTTATGGAAAACGCCGGACGAGGTACTGTGGATTTCATGTGTCGAAAATTTGGCCCAGTCCATTCCAAATCAGTCCCCATCCTAATTGGTCCCGGCAACAACGGCGGCGACGGCCTGGTCATTGCCCGCAGAGTTCACCAGCTTGGTGGCAAACCTTTTCTCTTCTACCTCACTGATCCACAAAAACTCCAAGGAGACGCTGGGGCCAACCAACGTATCGTCAACAAACTCCCTATCCCTTCCCTGATCCTAAATGACACCCCAGGCCAGGATTTAATTGAAACAATAAAAAAAATAGCAGCAGAGCAAGAGATACATTCCATTGTAGACGCACTTTTCGGCACTGGGCTGACTAGAAAGCTGTCCGGTGGCTTTAAAGAGGCCGTGGACGCCATCAACCGATTAAGCGACGAACTGTATATCCCTGTTACTGCCGTAGATATTCCCTCCGGCCTAGAGAGTGACAGCGGCGCCATTTTAGGCAGCTGCATCAGGGCAACAATTACCGCCACCTACGGTTTAGCTAAACCCGCCCATTTCCAACATGGGGGAGAGACCATCGGCCAACTTGAAGTCGTGGACATCGGTATTCCACCGGAAGTGACCGACCAACCAGAACTCAAAGGGGAAACCCTGGACCGTAGATTACGCACCCTTCTCAGTCCCAGAGCAACTGCTACCCATAAAGGCGGATGCGGCCATCTGCTCATCATTGCCGGATCACAGGGCAAAACAGGGGCTGCAATTCTAAGTTGCCTGGGAGCACTTCACGGGGGCACGGGCTTAGTCACTTTAGCTACACCGCAAGCCCTCAATCCAATCATGGAATCAAACCTGATTGAAGCGATGACCATCCCCCTTCCCTGCCCGAAACCATTTCCGTCCATCGCCGATTACGATATTATTCGGGACAACCTAAAGGGCAAAAAAGCACTGGTTATTGGGCCCGGAATAGGTACCGAAGAGGAAACCATCCGACTGGTCCTTCAGCTCTATAAAGAAACAGAAATCCCTATGATCATCGATGCCGACGGACTCAACGCCCTCGCCAATCACCAGGATCTATTATCCGAAACTTCCGGCCCACGTATTTTCACCCCCCACCCTGGGGAGATGGGACGACTACTGAATTCGAAGAATAAAGACATTCAAGCAAATAGAATTGAAGCGGCGGCAAAATTAATTCGCACCACCGGAACCAACACCACTGTTGTTCTCAAAGGCGCAGGCACCATCTGTTATAACTCCTCAGGAGATTGGGCTATCAACACCAGCGGCAACCCCGGCATGGCCGCCGGTGGCATGGGAGACGTGCTCTCCGGCCTAATTGGCGGATTAATCGCTCAAGGATACGACCCATGGGACAGCGGACGTCTCGCAGTTTACTTACACTCCTTGGCCGCCGATCTTATCGCACAAAAACAACCTTGGGGATATCAGGCTTCACAGGTCGCAGCTGAGATACCCCATGCCTTATCAAACCTTCTTACAGATCAATCATAAAAATAAAGGAAGATTATGCTACATGCAAAAGATATAATGACCCGCGAAATCGTCACCGTTCTAGAAGAAACCTCAGTAAAAGATCTAGCTAAACTACTCTCGGAAAAGAAAATCAGCGGAGTGCCGGTCATAAATGACAACGGCAACATGATAGGCATAGTAACAGAGAACGACCTCATTGATCAGACTAAAAAAGTACATATTCCCACAGTGGTAGGAATTCTGGACTCATTTTTATTCCTCGAAAGTCCAAAAAAACTCAATAAAGATTTACAAAAAATGGCGGGAATTAAGGCGGGTGAAATCTGCTGCCGTGAAGTGATCGCTGTTGAAGAAACAACTCCCCTTGATGAAATAGCAACCATAATGTCAGAGAAAAAGATCCACACCCTACCGGTCACCAATAATGGAGAGCTGATTGGTATTATCGGTAAATCAGACATCATCCGAACTCTTGCCCAACGAAGCTAATTTACTGTAAGGGAGCTGGAAGAAAATAATCTACCCGAATGGCGTAGGATAGATAGGCCTTCGTCTTCTGCGTTATGCCAAGGGGCGCATACTTGTTGCATGTAACCCTTGGCATAACGCAGAAGACGGAGTCATAGACAAATCAGTCGGGTAGATTATTTTTTGGAAGTTCCCTAAGTGGTCACAGACACCTCATCTTTATACGGTAGCCTCTGCACGCATAGATGGGGCTATAGCGAACAGCGACAACTGTATAAATCTTAGATACCTATGACCACTTTCTATCTTGCAATTAATTAAATCAATTAGTTATAAACCCTGTGACCATTTACAATTTACTCCCCCTATATCAGTAACGAGGTGACGAGCATTGCTACCCTCCGTATAATAATTTCCCCAGGACATGTGCTACTTTCTTCATAGGGCCCGGGCATGGACAAATATAGTACCTAGTTTCGGGGTCTGTAACTAGCTGATTAATATACAGCGAGATAGTAAGTAATCACACCTGCGTCAGATTGATTCAACTATTATTTCTTATCGCCAGAAAATAGTTCATAGGTATTACGTCCCTTCTTTTTAGCACGATACATAGCGATATCGGCATTACGGAGCATGGTCTCCGCATCACTACAATCATCGGGAAAAATACTAATACCTACACTCGCCCCAATATTGCATATATGCTCATTAACCTCAATGGGCTCATTAAGCAGAGATATAGCTTTTTCCGCTACCATCTCACATCCTTGAGCAGAATGAGTGCTCTCCAACAAGATCACGAACTCATCACCGCCCAGCCGACATATACTATCTGACGAACGAAGCATAGCCGTAAGACGTTCTGATACTCTAATCAACACCTCATCCCCCACCGCGTGCCCATAGGTGTCATTAATCGGCTTAAACCGATCAAGATCAATAAATAACAGACAAAGAATTCGCTTATTACGCTTTGCCAGAGAAATAGCCTGGGGTAATCTTTTACGGAAATAATTACGATTAGGTAGACTGGTCAAAGAATCATGATTAGCCATATAACGAATCAGACTGGCCGCCTGTTGTCGTTCGGTCACATCCTGAAACACCATCACTCCACCACAAACCTTACCGTTACTGAAAATAGGAGTCACCCGACAGTCTACCGGAAAAGCTACACCGCTTTTTTTCAAAAGCCGCATTTCATCATGATGAAGTGGCTCTTTAGTACAATTACACTCATTTTTCTCAAAAAAAGGACAACAATCAAACTCAAAATCATCCTGTCCGGGTCTAGATATCTTAAATATCTCCTTATATGACCGACCCAACACTTCTTCCTTGCTATATTCCAGCATCTCCAACGCTGCCGGGTTAATATAACTGATTAATTTATCACCATCCACTCCACAAATACCGTTAGCCGCCGAGTCAAGGATTAGCTCATAGTTCCTTGTCATCTCCTCCAACTCCCGTCTGGCCCAATGCGCTTCCAGAATATATTTTATTCTGTTGCGCAACACGGCCCAATGGATGGGCTTACAGATATAATCCATAGCCCCTGCCCCAAAAGAACGATCAACAACTTGCTCATTATCCAAGGCAGTAACCATAAGCACTGGCGGCGGGTGAGAATAGAGAGTATTAATCCGTTCACAAACCGTGGGCCCTTCCAAACCTGGCATTGCTATATCAAGGATAACCAAGTCAAATTCTTTTTCCGCTATTTTTTTCAGCCCCTCCTCACCATCTGCCGCTTCTGCAACATGATACCCTTCGCCCTCAAGAAACTGACGAAGAAATAAACGAATAACCTCATCGTCATCTACAATTAATATTGATGGAGTGATGTTAGTAAATAATGATAAAGTCATAATCCGTTAGAGAGTAGAATATAAAAAAACAAATAACAACAATTTGTAATGATCAAATAATGGAAAGATATTTATTCCTATTGTCGCGTATATGAAAGAATTAAGCAAGCTCTTCAAGTAAAAATTCTTCCAACTCTTTAGCCGCGTCTCGCAGCTCCGCAACTAACTTTACAATACCAATGAGGTTACCTCCACCTCCCTGTTTTTCGATACCATAGCAAAGAGCAGCCATATGAACCGCGCCAAATTGACTGCAACTGCCTTTTAAGGTGTGAGCTACAAGTCGTACAGTCTCCGCATCATTTTTCTCAGCCGCTATCTCCAGCTGTCGCAATCTAGTGGGCATAGAGCTTAAAAACACTTTAACAACCGGCTTAATATCACCAACATTTTCCTTTAAACGAGCTAGGGTTAAAGGGTTAATATGTTCAGTATCCAATACCTTATTAAAGCTTCCAGTGGACCGTGGTTGTTCATTTGAGACAAAACGTTCTCTCAAAAGATGGGCTACATTGGGAAACCAGCTCTGCAAGACTTCCTGTAATTGGTTAAAATTTATTGGCTTCAGCAAGTAATCCTCCATCCCCACGTCCTTACAACGTTGTCTGGTAAAAGGGGTAGCGTCTGCGGTCAAAGCAATAATGATCGGCAGAAGCTCCCCTTTTTCAGCTGCCCTACGTAATATTGCGGTGGTAGCATCAAAACCGTCCATAATAGGCATTTGGCAATCCATAAATACAAGATCAAAACTTTCTTTTTCAAACAATCCACAAGCCTCTTCCCCCTGACATGCACAACATACCAATATCCCGATATCCTTAAATATTTCCCCCATAACCATTCTATTAGTCGCATCATCATCCACAATAAGAATTCGCGGTACTACATTCTCACCCAACACTGGACTTTCAGATAACATTACTTTTTTGTGAACAAATTCTTTTTTATCGAAAGTTAAAGCCTTTTGTTCTGGTTTCATATGAGGAAGAGTGAGAGTGAACCAAAAAATACTTCCCTTTCCTTCTTTTGATATAACACCTATCTCCCCACCCATAAGTTCGACCAACTTACTGCAAATAGATAAACCGAGCCCTGTACCCCCATACCGGCGGGTCGTTGAACTATCTAGTTGAGCAAAAGGAACAAAGAGTAAATGTTGTTTACTTTTAGGAATACCAGGTCCACTATCTTCAACGGCAAAATAGAGCACATCACCCTTAACCGAAGAATCCATCAACGTAAGTCGCAAAGCCACTGAACCATTTTCGGTAAATTTAAGTGCATTACCAAGCAAATTAACCAAAATCTGCCTAATTCTATATCCATCCGCCAAGTAGTAATCTTTAACACGGGGATCAATATCAAGTAGGAAATCAAGTGATTTTCTTTCACCCGCCGCCTTATACAAAGAAACCAGCTCATCGGTAAGTTCATGTAAATTAAAGGAAGATATTTCCAAGGCCATCTGCTCAGCTTCAATCTTGCTAAAATCCAACAAACTATCAATAAGAGTAAGTAAATTTTGAGCCGATGAATTAATAAGTTCGGCAAACCTTTGTTGTCTGGGTACCAAACCTGATTGGAGAAGCAACTCAGAAATCCCGATCACTCCATTCATAGGAGTGCGAATCTCATGGCTAATCATGGTCAAAAAGTCACTTTTGGCCTTATTAGCCTCATCAGCCCTTTTAGCTTTCTCCCGGAGCTGTTCATTTTCCATACGGAGGCTTTTAACCAGTTCAACTAATCCCTGAACACTTTCTCGTACATTTCTTACTTCATCAGCCATAATAACATATACATTTTTGGATTAGGAACTCGGAAGAAAGCAAGTAGCTAAGTGATAAACTCCGAGATGGAATAATTCATTTTACCCAAGCCCCATAAACATAGTAACACTCACTGAGCAAGAACAAAAAGCTCTATAATACTGCCAGGCAAGCGTACATCAGCGCTACGGAGGTGTGAAAAAAGACCGACGAACGGTTACTCTTAATCATCATTACCAACAATATAATAATACCAAAAGATACAGATTAAACGTTAACCATTTTTTATCGATATAATAAAAAATTACCTTCCATACGCATTGCAAACAACCACCTTAAAGCATAACAACAAAGTTTATCACTATTTCTTTTCCGTTATAATTGCAGATCCATAAGAGCAACAACAGAAGGATAACAAGATAGTAATTAATCTTTATTCCTTTTCCTGATCACCGGAGGGCTCTTCATATTCATTTGCTTTTTCCGTGCACGCGGTTTTACAGCCAGAACTCCAAATAAGCTTATCTGCTCATACATACCTTGTCGTTCATCGGAAGAAAAAACTTTTATCACCCCAAATTCCCCGTCATAGCCGGGCTGTCTAATAACCCTTCCACTCCGAACTCGCTCAATAGCTTCCCCTAAAGCCCAAGAACAAGAATCAGTAATGTCCGTGACTGACGCATTGAGCAACACATTAAATTCCGAACCAAAACATTCAATCAATCTACCATAGACCTTCATCACCTTTTTAGTGGCCGGTCCCACGCCCAAGATCTCACCAAGAATTTCAGCCAACGGCACCAAGCTATACACTTCCGCTGCACTATCAGAGTATTTAGGCTTTTTCCGATCAGCCAATTCCTTTACCCTATTAAGCACCCCAATGGTAAGCGGTCGCCCGCATTCAGGACAGATCCCCTGATAATCCGAGGTCTCCAGAGGATCAAAACAAATGCCGCATTTACGATGTCCGTCACAGTGATATTTGCCCTCCTCCGGAAAGAATTCCACTGTTCCAGTAAACCGCCTGTGCCCATCCTTACTCAACGGAACCCTAATGGCCTCCTGCATGGAGTAATAATCAAAACCGGTATCGAAAATATTAGCTTCACGACCAAGTTTACCAGGGGAATGGCAATCAGAATTAGAAATCAAAGTAAATCGATCTAGAGCAGAAATGCGGCGATTCATATCAGGGTCAGAAGAAAGACCAGTTTCCAGGGCAAAAATATGATCACTTAAATCACCAAAACATTCTTCAATAGTGTCAAAACCGGATTTGGATCCAAACAACGAGAACCAAGGGGTCCAGATATGAGCTGGAACGAGAAAACCATCCGGTCCATTATCCAACATGATTTCCAATAAATCTCGTGAATCAAGTCCTAAAATAGGGCGACCATCCGACTCCAGGTTACCAATCCCGGCCAGCACCGAGGATACCCGGCGAACCGCCTCAAAATCCGGTGCGTAAAGAATATTATGCACCTTACGAACCTTGCCACCCCGTTTATAAATCGAGCTGATTTCAGCAGAGAGGACAAAACGAACTCCACTAAGATCCGGTTGAACGTCGGGAGGAACAAGAGCGCTGACGTCCACCTCATCAGGATTTTTTAGGCGATAAAATCCTGCTTCCGCCTCTTCCAGATATTTATTTAATTCCTGGAACCATTGGGGATGAGTAAAATCCCCGGTTCCGATCACATCAATACCCTTAATAGCCGCCCAGGCCGCCAGGCCATGAAGATGACTGGAAACAGCAGTAGCCCGCGAATAACAAGAATGAATATGAAGATCTGCAATATATCGCACTGTCTCTCCTTAGGGGATAGAATTTAAAAAGTCATTGGAATTCGCGCCCTGATTTAGATCAAATTTAGTCGATCCGATTGAAACAAAACGCAAAACTAGTAGGGCTAATTTGAGGATTTGCTGATTGAGGAGCGACTAAATATGGCCTGAAGCAGAGATGCGAAAACGAAGAGTTATCTATTTCCAGCCCTTTACTAATTTATATTATGAAATACTCATACACAACTACCCACGAAGCGCCCTGATTCACACAGTATTCCCATAAACCCACAGGCCAGCTCACACACTGCCGCTTCTAACAGAGGGAGACACTTACAGTACAACTAGTAACCGATTGTCAGTAATCATTATCTATCAGGACGAAAATTAACAAGGGGAGGATCTATATATAGACCATGTTGTCTAATATACTCAAATACAGAAGAAGGCAACAGGTCACGCACCAGTTGACCGGATGACAACTTTTGACGAATTTCGGTGGAGGAAGCTAACTCTTCACTACCAGCAAAATAATATATCCTACGCCCGCCATATTCACGCCAAACCCGTTGTTTTTCATCATATTCATAATGACCCGGTAAATTGGCAATAGCCTCAAAAAACCGTGAGAGAGAAAAAGAAGGACGAGCTGCAACAACGAGATCGACAATAGAGAGTAAATCTTTATATCTATACCAGAGATGAAGCTCACAAAAGGAATCCGCTCCGATAATAAGAAAAAGTTCATCCGAAGCAAGACGGGAACGTAATTGATGTAAAGTATGGATGGTGTAGGAAGGAGCAGTTCGTTCCGCTTCCACAAGGGAGATGGAAAATTTAGAATTAAGGGGCAATGCCTTTTCCAACATCGCCACCCGATGGTCGAAGGAGGCAAAGGGCTGAGACTTATGGGGGGGACGAGAGGCAGGAATAAAAATTAATTCATCTAAACCGTATTCCACAAGGATTTGCTGGGCAATACTTAAATGACCGCTGTGGACCGGATCAAAGGTCCCGCCGTACAATCCGATTTTTCGGCAATTAGTTTGCTGCACGAGGTAGAATCATTTTTTTTTCTTTAAAAGATCACCTTGTGAAACCAAACGCAATGGTTGGGTTTCACAAAACATTAACAAACAGACTCTTTACGCGCGAATCTCTCCCTCACCATAAACAATGAACTTCCGGCTAGTCAACTCTTCCAAGCCCATGGGACCATAGGCGTGAAGTTTAGTGGTACTTATTCCGATTTCCGCACCAAGTCCAAATTGCCCACCATCGTTGAAACGGGTAGCAGCATTGACCATAACAGCGGAAGCATCCACCTCGCGCAAAAAGCGCTGCGAATTTGCATAAGAATTAGTAATTATAATTTCAGTATGCTGTGAACCATATTCGCCAATGTACTCAATGGCCTCATCCATATCTTCCACTACTTTCACAGCTAAAATCAATTCAAGAAACTCGCTTCCCCAATCCTCATCATTCGCTTCTTTAATCTCGGGAACCAGGGCGCGACTTGCTGCACAACCACGCATCTCCACTCCAGCCTTAAACAGTTCACGTGCTACAACCGGCAAAAAAGAGGGGGCTATATCCTTATGCACCAACAACCCTTCAAGAGCATTGCACACTCCGGGACGCTGGGTTTTGGAATTCATCACAATAGGTACACCCATGTCAATATCGGCATCACTGTCAATATAACAGTGGCACACTCCTTTGTAATGTTTGAGTACGGGAATACGAGAATTCTGAGATACAAAACGAATGAGCCCCTCGCCACCCCTGGGGATTATAAGATCAATATCCTCCTCCAGAGTAAGCAGAACATTAACCCCGTGACGATCGGTAAAGGGAATAACCTGAATCACCGCAGGATCAATTTTTTCCTCCGCCAAAACTTGTTGCATAATACCAGCCAAGGCCAGATTAGAGTAAATGGCCTCAGAACCGCCACGCAATATGGTAGCATTACCGGATTTCAGACAGAGAGCTGCAGCATCGACGGTCACATTAGGACGAGATTCGTAAATCATTCCCACAACTCCCAAAGGAATCCGCATCCGTCCCACCAAAATGCCGGACGGTCGCCGCTTCATATCGTCTATCTCCCCCACCGGATCCGGAAGAGCAGCTATTTCACGCAAACCAGTCACCATGGACTCGATTACTTTATCATTGAGTTCCAATCGATCAAGCATAGCAGAGGAAAGCCCTTTTTCCCGACCAGCACTCAAATCTTTGTTATTCTCCGCAGCAATAAATTTCTTTTGCGCTATAAGCTCATCAGCTATTTTATATAAAATACGATTTTTGGTCTCTGTGGAACAAGAGGCTAGTTTGCGAGAGCCACGCTTGGCGTCCCTTGCCATTTCCCGGACTTTTTTCTCTATATCTTCGTTACTCATAACCTTACTCCCTTTCTAACCAGCAGGCCTCTTCACGCCTTGTAGCCATATAAGCAAATGAAAAAACAAATACAATTAATACAATATTCCGATATAAATTTAGCTGGACTTTAAAAAATTTTCTTCGTCCGATTCCTTAAGTAATCACTATAACATAGTATTCATGCGGATGCCTCTGCCTACTCAGATAGGCTATAGCGAGCAGCACCCCCCCTAAAAAATCTGAGACATCTTGTACAGTTATAAGCTAACAGTATGTTGTATCAGTTAGTTACAAATCCTGTGATCAGGTACCCGATTCCTTATTGAGTACTACAAGATTATCTCGACCAATTACCTCATCACTATCCTTAAACCCCAATATTTCCTGAATATCAGAAGATTTTTTTCCCATAATTTTCTCGACATCCTCGGATCGATAATTAATCAATCCAGCAGCAAGCAACTCTCCCTGCTCATCCATACAGTGAACCGAAGCCCCAACCTTAAAACGTCCCCGAACCTCTTTAATCCCTGAAGGCAAAAGACTTTTACCCTTATTCCCAACAGCTCTACATGCACCCGAATCCAACACTAAATAACCCTGAGGACGTAGCACGTGGGCGATCCAATGTTTTCTACTAGTAAGTTTATCGGTCGAAGGTAGAAAAAAGGTCCCAATAAGATCACCACTGAATAATTCCTTAAGAATTTCAATATTGCGGCCAGGTCCGATAAACGAGCTACCGCCCCGTGCAGCAACCATCTTTGCGGCCTTAATTTTGGTCTGCATCCCGCCGGTTCCCAAAGAGCTGCTGGTATTGCCTGCCATTCTTTCCACCTCTTTGGTTATTTTCGACACCGTATATATCGGTCGGGCCGATGAATCATTAGTCGGATTTCCGGTATATAAGCAGTCAACATCAGTTAGAATGATACACATATCGGCATTGATCATGTTGGCGATCAGGGCACTCAAGGTATCATTATCACCGAAACGCAATTCCTCTACAGAAACCGTATCATTTTCGTTAATGATAGGGATAACACCAAATTCAAACAAGCTACAGATAGTGTTGCGAACGTTGAGATAGCGCGAACGATGGGACAAATCGGAGTGAGTCAATAATACCTGAGCTACTTCCCTGTTATAACGAGCAAAGGCATGTTCATAAGCCTGCATGAGCAAACCTTGACCGATGGCGGCTAAGGCCTGCTTTTCCCGTAAGGGCACATTGGGATGTTTTTCTCGGCCTAACCGTTGTCTTCCAGCTGCCACAGCACCAGAACTAACTAAGATAACCTCCCGACCAGTTTCCCTTAAAAAAGAAAGCTGCCGAGCTAGATTATCGATTATTCCAATTTCCAAACCTTTTTTGCTGGTAAGAACGGCACTACCCACCTTAACAACAACTCTCTTCGCCTTATCAAAATGGGTTTGGCGATAATAAAGTCCTTCTTCCCTACTGACCTGAATTGTCATGTTCCCTACGATGCTGTTGTTTCATCCAAAAGATCAGCCAGAAATTCCTTTAACTCATCAATCCCCTCTTCCAGCTCAGCTGAAATAAAGAAAATAGCCAAATCCTTATTTTTAAAGAGGACTCTGAGCTCTTCCTGTCGATCATCTTCAATAAGATCCATTTTATTAAAAACAATTAGTCTCTTACGCTCTAACAACTCTGGATTGTAAGCCGCAAGCTCCTGTTCCAATATCATAAAATCGTTTAAAGGACCTTCCTCCTCGGACCCCACATCAATTACATGCATGAGAATAGAAGTTCTCTCCACATGACGTAAGAATTGATGCCCCAGGCCTATTCCAGTATGAGCACCTTCAATAAGTCCGGGAATATCTGCTATAATACATGGGTTACGCCATTTAAACTGTAAGACACCGAGTTGTGGTTCCAAAGTGGTAAACGGATAAGATGCTACCTTGGGATTAGCCGCCGATAATTTAGAGAGTAAAGTCGATTTTCCCGCATTAGGAAGACCAATGAGTCCAACATCGGCAAGCAGTTTGAGCTCAATTTTAAGCCAACGCTCTTCCCCTGGCCAACCTGGCGTGGTCTTGCGAGGTGCTCGATTAATTGATGTAGCAAAACGGGCATTACCCTTTCCGCCATTTCCACCCTCACCAGCTATAAATTTTTCTTCCGGTTCAGTTAGATCGGCAAGCACCTCATCAGTTTCAGCATCTTTTATAATTGACCCCAGGGGTACCTTAACAATACAGTCCTTACCCTTACGACCATGCATATCCTTGCCCTGACCGTTCTTACCCCGTTCGGCTAAAAAATGAGAGCGATAGCGAAAATCAATTAATGACATCTTGTTCCGGTCTGCTTCCAGATACACACTGCCACCCCGTCCACCGTCACCTCCATCGGGACCGCCCTTAGGAATATATTTCTCACGCCGAAAACTCAAGCACCCGTTGCCGCCGTCACCAGCCTTAATAAAAAATTTAGCTTCATCAACAAATGCCATGATATACTTACCGTCTAAATAAAAAAACTCGACCATCAAGAGGCCTTGAGGTCGAGTTTATAAGCTTTTGACAAAACACCGTTACCGGTCCTTTATCGTGCTGCTACAAAAAAAAAGATTAAGCAGGGTAAATACTAACCCGCTTACGATTCTTCCCAAATGATTCGTATGTTACCACACCATCGGTTTTAGCGAATAACGTATAATCTCTACCGCAACCCACGTTGCTACCGGGATGAATAACCGTACCGAGCTGACGAACTAGGATACTCCCAGCCGTTACCTGCTCTCCACCGAATTTTTTCACTCCGCGTCGTTGCCCTTGACTATCGCGACCGTTACGGGAACTACCGCCTGCTTTCTTATGTGCCATTACTCAGCCTCTCTTAATCCTAATTTATGCGGTGATGTT
>JAOTSI010000155.1 GCA_029865005.1 Desulfobulbaceae bacterium | reverse complement strand
AAATATATCCAGTGCAATTTACTTACGCAGTCTATTTCTTTTAGGTCCAGGAGTTTTTGGTCCGATCTCCGCATTATACTTAAAAATAACCGTATCATATCAACAAAACTCCTGTGATTATACCCAAAACGTGCTTCTATCTAAATCCAAAATTATTATGAATGAACAGACTCCTAATTTAATTCATTCATCATTTCTAGCAACACTCTCCAATGACTACAAGGATTTTCTAGACATTGTGAATAATGATACGTAAAAAGCTAAATGATTAGTAATCGTTATTTTTCTTATTATACTCAATCCGTCGGAGACACGAAGCAAGAAACTGTGCGGGATGTTGACAAGAAATTGAACTGTTAAAACGAAGGAGTTCTTGATTCCACTGGATGAGACAACCGGAACAACTGGTTAAAACCAAGGGGTGCTTATAAGCCCCTATTTTTTTATAAACACATTGAAATATAGACTGTGAGATTTCTGGATACCCCATTTGAAATAAACCACCAAAACCACAACATTGATTCAACTCACCGAGGTAAGAAATATTGTCGATCAAAGAATATAGCTCTTCAGGTGAAGAAGAAAAATGACCACTAAAACGTTGATGACAAGAACTATGTTGAATTACGGAACAGTGTTTTGAAGCACGAAATACTCCACTTCTAGCAAGCTGAACAAAAAAATCCTCGAAAGTGTGTAAGCGCTTACTAAAAACAAGAGCCCGTTCATACCATCGCTTATCATCAGCTAACAACTCAGGGTAACGCTTCAACTGGAAGTAACAACTGGCACATGGAACGAGAATAGTCGCCTCACTTTCCTTAAATGAATCAATATTTTCCATCGCCAATTTACGAGCACCCGACAACTCTCCCATGGAATATGCAGCAAGGCCGCAACACTTTTGATCAACAGGAACAACTGTGGACTTTTTGTTCTGGTATAAAATAAGCTCATTAATAGAAGAGACTATTGAAGGTTGGATAAAGCGAGCAAAACAACCGCTAAACAGAAGAATTGAATCTTGAGCGGGCATCACTGGCGACTGCTGCTCAACCAGCGAAGGGTTGAGATGTTCCCCTAAATCATCAAAAATAGATAATTTTAGACGAAGCCCACTCCAGGAAGGAAGGGAAGCCTTTTTTTCAAGAATAAAGCCGAGTCGGGCTAAGCTAGCAAGCACGGAAGAACTACCAAAAATCTTAGTTACCAACTTTTTACGAAAACCATGCCTGCCATAGAAACCTTGAAAACGAGACCTAGCTCCTACAACCGATTTGATAATCGGCAATTTGCGGGGACACACCGATTCACAGGCACCACAAAGCAAACATTTGGCAAAGATGTCTTTAAAGACAGAGGAAGGATTACCAGAGAGCTCAGACTCAAGCAAACGTTGTTTTCCCCGAGCAGTCAACGTCTCGTTACCAGTGGCCCGGTAAACCGGGCACACCACAGTGCAACTTCCACAGCCAGCACATTTTTGCTCAGGCTCCATCAAATTGAATCCCCTTGTAAATCAATTTACAAATGAAGCCAATTGAAACCAATACACCATATCTTTCCCTATCGACATTCAAGATAAATTATTATTGATTCCATAATAAAAAGGATTTAATAAACGGATCAAGCCTCCCGCCTAGCACAGCATCGACGTTTCCTTCTTCACGATCAGTGCGATGATCTTTTACTAGACGGTAAGGTTGAAGTACATAGGAACGAATCTGACTTCCCCATCCGATCTCCATTTTATTGCCATGGAGATTTTCCTGATCCTTTGCCTGCTGCTCCTTTTCCCTTTCATACAATCGAGCGGCCAACATTTTCATTGCCATATCCCGATTGCGATGCTGCGATCGTTCATTCTGGCACTGCACAACTATACCGCTGGGAAGATGGGTAATTCGAATAGCCGAGTCGGTTTTATTCACATGCTGGCCACCTGCACCACTAGCCCGATAAGTATCAACCCGTAGATCTTTCTCATTAATATCGATGGAAATCGAATCATCAAGCTCTGGAAGAACCATGACCGAAGCAAAAGAGGTGTGCCTGCGACCAGATGCATCAAAGGGTGAAATCCGTACCATTCGGTGAATTCCTACCTCAGAGCGAAGGTATCCATAAGCGTGACGCCCCTTAACAAGGATGGTCATACTTTTTGTTCCAGCTTCATCGCCAGGTAAATGATCCAGAATTTCAGTGGGAAAACCTTTCGATTCAGACCACCGCAAATACATACGAATCAACATATCTACCCAGTCTTGAGCCTCAGTGCCACCGGCACCAGCATGTATAGTTATGATAGCATTAGATGTATCATGTTCACCACTGAACATACATTCTAACTCTATCAAATCAATTCTTCGTCGTAATTCTTTTAGAGAGCGCGTTATCTCCTGATGGGTGTCAACGTCGTTCTCCTCAATTGCCATATCAAGCAACATTTCCGTATCTTCGAGATCTGAATAATCCGTTTCCCACATCTCAATAATATCTTTTAACTGACCTAACTCTTTTTGCACAACCTTGGCATTATCTTGGTCATTCCAAAAGTCAGGAGCCAGAGACATCTTTTCAAGCCGTTCAACCTCTAGCTTCTTGCCAGGTAAGTCAAAGATGCTCCTTCAGGGCGATCATACGACCCTTTAAATCAATAATTTCCTGCTTTGATTCAGCAAATTCCGTAACCTCGGCCATATTATCCTCTTTTTAACAACTTTCCCTTATATTTTAACAATACAGAAAGTGCCTAACCTCTTATTTTTTTTATTATAAATGGTTAAACAACATCTAATATATACACACAAATCTTTAAACGAAATGCATAGTACCACAATTCATAAAATGGTCAATCAAATGGACTCCCATCACTTAACACAATAATATGATAATCGTTCATCTTCCCAGTTTTACACATCAGCAGTATCATTATTTAGCTAATACTTATCGTTTTAATATTATAAACCATCCCAAAGTGTACCAAAGAACGGTCACCAACAACATAAATAACCTATTAAAAATAGATAAAAAAAAGGCGAGTCCCTTTTTAGGAACTCGCCTCAACACAAGACTATAACGCTTAATTATACGTTATACTAGAACTTGGTTTGAACCTCAACGAACGCACCAGTCAAATCATCTAACTCAGTATCATTTGCGCCATCAAGCATACCATGAGCAGCTTTTAGGTGTACGTGAGTTTTGTCAGAAAGATTATACATAAGTGCAGCATCAATCTCTGTTACGGTTGCGAAACCATCAATATCGGCGTAAGCTACAGCACCATGAAGGGTCAGGTTATCAGATACTTTAACATCTACAGAAGGAGCAACTGCGAAGGTATCACCACCTACACCAAAGTTTAATGCTCCTAAAGGATTGTTTTGGGTTCCATAAAGATAGGTGGGTTGAAAATCACCATCAGCAACGTAGCCGTCTTGGGTCATAGCAGCAGGAAGAACAATGGTCATGTTTCCGGATTTAACAACTGCAGCTACGAAACCACCAGTAGCGTCGTCGGTTTTACCGATCAGCTTGCCTTCTTTGTAAGAAACCTCACCAACGATGGTTACACCAGCGTTTGCAGTGAAAGCAAGGGTTGCGCCCATGCCATCTTTGTCATCGTTATTTTCATCATCCTTGCTAATTACCAAAAGTTTAGCGTTAACATTATCACCAAACTTTTGAACTACGGCGGCTCCATAAACATTTACATCTTTATCCTGAGCATTCAGTGCAGCAGCAGCGGCAGCAGCTTCTGGAGTCTCATCGGCAGCTTGATGTACTTCAAGTCCCTTATCATAGAAACCTACCAGTGTAGTAGAATCACTAGCTTTCAAAACAGCTTTCAAACGATCTTTACGTGCATCCCATACGAAAAACTTATGGCCAAAGTTGGCAATCTGACGCCCCATGGTTACAGTTACTTTGTCAAGTTTCAAGCCAAGATACGCGTAATCAGATTTAACATCTGAACCAGTTCCAACACCTGATTGAGCACCATTCCAAGTACCATCACCAATTTTAATACGAGCATGAGCAAAAGCATTCTCATATTTACCATCAAGCATTAATCGAATACGACTCTCTACTGATGCGTTATCATCGTCAACATCTGCGTTCAAGTCGTAGTTATCTCTATTAATAAAACGCGCCCGAGCATCACCGGTTATATTAAGCTCAGCTACAGCACTTCCTGCCATAGCTCCTACCAACATTAAACCTGCCGCAGTTGCAATTACTTTCTTCATTGGTCTTCCTCCTAGTCTTTTTCTTGTCACCCGATATGGGATTTTCTATTATGCTTGCCTGTTATATCAACCAAATCAGAATACTCAGGCAACCACTCTACATTATGACAATTTTATTTTTTTCTCTCATTTTCTAGTGGGATTATAAAGGGGTCTCTCAATAATATCAAGTTTTTTTTACTACAGTATCAATTTTTGTACCCTTCACCACAACAAACCCATTAGATATAAAAAATCAAAAACTTAACTCGCTGAACTTAACTATTTGGGAATAATCGTCCATAAATAAAGGGACGCCGAACTTACTTTGACGCAAGAATTCACAGAGAAAAAGATCCCGTGTTACCTTTTGATCATCCTTACCAGATTTTTTCACCACACCTGGGCTAACAGCTACCACATTCCCCTTTCGTGCATTACTGCTCCACATAACATCCATCCCAGAACCATTCCAAGAAAGAACCTCAACTTCCCCACCTTCAACAAATCTAGTATTTTTCATAAACAAAGGGGAGGTTAGTTTATTTTTGGCTATGATAATATCATCTCGACCGTCGCCATTCATATCCGCACCTACTATTTGAGCAGGTACATGATACAAAACCCTTTCCCCGCCTTCCTCAACATCAACAAGATTCTTCCCAAGATAAACACCGCTTATCCCATACAAGTCTTCACTACGCCATAACAGCTCGCCCTTCTCAGACAACAAATTTAATCTATTGTCCTCATCTATTAATACAATTTCAAGTTTATCGTCATTATCAACATCAACACGGGCATAATTAAAAATATTCGCCTGATCAGCTAGGCTAATCTCCCTCCCCCTACTCACCTTAAATCCCTTTTCAACCATAAGTTCATAAACTCCAGGAAGTAAGAGATTATCATTATCCGAATATTGAGCTGCTAAAATAATCTTACCACCATCAGAGCGCATGGGCCGAAGATACCCTTTATAATCGGCTAATAAATATAGGCTTTTTTTACTATCCAACCATTCAATAATCCACGACGAAGGTTCATCTCCTAATGTACCGGTCACATATATTTCCATGCGTCCATTAGAATTAATATCTGCTAAATTAATTGAATATGTTTTTAGTCCAGAGTGTAACTTGAGAATACCTTTCACTGATAACGAATTTTCCCCAATAGTCCAAACTATTAATTTACTATCAGAAATTGCGACCAACTCCCTTATTCCATCACCATCAATATCTCCAATGGTCATTGACCGCAAAGCGATATCTTTTGCCCCCCAAACGGTTAGAGCAGAATCGGAATCAAAAACTGGCAATTTATCTTCATCAATAGATACTTTTGAATTTGGCAATAACGAACCTGCATTATATAGCTTATCAGGATGAGGTGTTGGACCTATTGCACAAACAACCGACTGAGTAGAAATTGCTTTATTTTCTGTACGTTTAACTCCAAATAATTTTTCAGAAATATCCCAAGTCAAAGAATCCATAACCGGGAGAATATCCCTCTCATCAGTTGCAACGGAGGAAAATATTTTTCTCTCAAAATTATTGTCGGCTGAAAAAAACGAAAGAATGATACTTAAACCATCCGTTCCCTCTCGCAGCTCACCAGTCAACACATTATAACCAGATGTGTTCGCAAGGGCCTTTCTAAATTCTCCTTCCTGCCCAGAAACCCATAACGATGATAATAAATCAGTATCAGGAGACCAATCAACCATTTTAACATTAGTTCTATCCAGCAAACGACAGGCAACAATATTTGATGCCCCGTCTTGAAGGTAAGCATAACTGGAAGCGTCTTTCACCCTAAAAGGAAGAAATAAAACCTGCTCCTCAGAAACAATAGTCACAGAAGACCCTGCCAGACAGCTAGTAACTGGTAAAACACCGACCAATAACAACACAAATAAACGTATAAAAAATCTGATCATTATCATAAAATACCCGGTATCATAAAGTTCATAAAACAAAACCCTGGATGCATAGCACACCCAAAGTCAGAATCGCGAAAAATAATCAATATAACGAGATCGGAGCCTGCACTCACCTATGCATCATCTTAAGCGTATTCAAAAAAAGGCAACAGACAATGCAACTTTTACCACAACAAAGAAAAAGGTTAAAAAGACAAGCAAGTAAACGCTAGACTTCGAAATAGAATGATTCATTTTTTCCGAGGCCCTTATTAATCGCAAAAAAATATCTGATTAATTAACACGATTTGACAAATAAGTAATAGAGTAAAATTCAGATATAGAGAGAGCAATAAAAAGATGTAGAAAAAGAAATCGACATGACAATACCAAAAAATAGCGTACTAAAAGAAAAAAAAGTAACAAAGACCAGAGAATATAGAAATCACATTTAATAATTTGAGGAGGGGGGGAGGGGAAAAATCACGTAGGACACAACTGAATTGGAACTAAATAGAATCGGTCCTGATTCTTTGTAATGAGGATAGATTTAGTAAGTGGTCACAAGCACCTCATATTCATGATGTTGCCCCTGCCCGCATAGAAGGGTCTGCAGCTAACAACAGCAACTGCTAAATCTGAGTACTGCAACCTCTCTTACAAATTCGCACTGTATAAATTAGCCAGTTAGGACCCCTGTGACCAGGTACGTACATTCAATAAGCTAAACTGATCGAGACGCCACCATAAAATGACCCATTATTTTCTTGGAGAGAAGGTTCATCAATTTTTGTCTTGTTTCCGTCAATTGAATTTTGTTCTGTTAGATTTCGAGTCCAATGAATCCTAGGTTCTATAGTTAATTTATTATTGATTTCAACCGGCATTACAAATAAAACCGACACTGCATCTTCGTCATATTCACTATAAATATCCTCAAAATAAATCAGACCAGCCCGTATCCCAACATTGATATCATCTGTCAACGCTACGGAATGATTCATATCCACCCCGACATAAAGATTCTTTATATCTTCATGATAGACATGTTCCGACTCTTGTTTACTTACTTTGGGATTTTGGACTTGTTCATCATCACCACGAGAGCCTATATAACCCGATGAAAAACCTAAAACCCCGGAAGAGCCTGTATAAGAAAACGATATAAAATCAACTCCATTAGAATAAAATTTTTTATTTCCGGCTACTTCATCTATATTTAACATTTTGATGGCATCTTTGACCTGCACCACCAAAAAGTCACCAGTGTCGCCAGCATTATCCGTCATTCGCAAGGGATTAGATTGAAAATACAACTTATTAAAATTAAACCTGAAACTCTCTAACGCACCTTCACCTGCCTCACTAGCAACAGGATACAGAAAAAGCGTTAGAAATAGTATAGTTAAAATTAAAAAATGTTCTTGAATTTTCATCAAGACCCCTTCATAAAAACAATCTAATATCATTTAAACAAATTATGACATACGCTACCAACAAGTTAGTAATCATTTATCCACTAAGATTTAGTTTACCACCCGTGCCTGCACGATGCAAGGTAAACCACCGAACTAAAAACAGGTCACTCTCAATCATCACTCCAACAGATGATTTATAAAAATAATATTGGTTGTTTTTGGGAAAGTTTTTAGCAAACTAATATCGGACAACAAGAATCTCGGATACGAAAAAAGTTGGGCGAAAAAACAGGTAACAGGAAGGCTACGAAATGTGCATATTTTTTTTCAAAACTGTTAATTATCACCAACCAACCAACCTTTCCCTATCTGCACCACTCCAAAACAGTTATCTGGTCGATATCCCGACACTTACCCCATATACCAAATGAATAATCACGATTTTTTAACTATCCTCAGTCATCTTTCAAGCGATACCCAACCCCTCGCACCGTTTCTATTTTTTTTCCAAAATCACCAAGCTTTTTTCTTAGTCCAAAGATTTGAACATCCATAGCCCGTGAAGTAAGAAGATAACCATCACCTCTGACAGAGTTGATAATCTGCTGGCGACTATATACCCAACCTGGTTTCCTGGCCAACAATGACAAAATATTAAATTCAGTCGGTGTCAAGCGAACCGGCACCCCATCAACCGTCACTACATGTTTGCTTTGGTTAATTGCAAGCTCACTTCTCCTTATCACATCTGAAGAAGGTTTTTCATGGACCTGCAAACCCACCTTTCTTCGCAACACCGCTTTTATGCGTGCATTTAGTACAGATATACTAAAAGGCTTGGTTACATAATCATCAGCACCGAATTCAAGCCCCTTTACTATATCCTGCTCCTCCCCCTTGGCGGTCATCATCACAATAGGGATATCCGCTGACCATTCTTCCGCACGTAATACTCTGCTCACTTCCAGTCCGTCTATACCGGGCAACATGATATCCAAAAGAATAAGATCAGGTATATGTTTCTTCACCGAGGCAATAGCCGTTTCTCCAGACTCTGCCAATTCCACGGAATAACCTGCTTTCACAAGATTATAACTAACTAATTGTTGAATATCTTCATCATCTTCCACAATAAGGATGTAATCATTTTCCATATTTATAACCAAGTGGAACCTTCCGGCGTTTATAAGCCCTTTGTTTTATAACCTTTTGACCCGACTTCTGTGTTACATAAAAAATTATCTCTGAATATAATTAGATACCAATGTTTATTTTTTCCACAGGAATTAAAGGCTACGCTTATCAGATCTAAAATCAAAATTCTGTTAAAGAGCTATAACATAATCATTTTGAAATCTAGTCACTATACTTCTAATTAATTTTAGCTTTGACCCTGGCCCATCGTTCAGACTGGAGAGAAAGCATCAAACAGATTAATTGTTTATATTACAAAACCAAAACAATATATTATTTGTTTCTTTAAAGAAAAGGTCAGTTTTTCGGCTCCTCGCTATTTCATGTGGGTAACGCAAAATCAAGCTTGCCGGCAATCAGAAAGGCCATGTTGATCAGATTTTTGGTGGTTCGGTATCCCCCTGGCTCTTCTTTTGACTGACTGTATCAGACCATTAATTGCTTCGATGAACCCGTTGGACAATTTGCTGTCGAACCAAGAAAGAATCCCGTTCCAATGATTTTTAACTGTCTTGGCAACTTTTTTCACTT
>JAOTSI010000154.1 GCA_029865005.1 Desulfobulbaceae bacterium | reverse complement strand
TTACAACTTTTAATCATAATATTTATTATTTACAGTTAATCTTCCTGCGACAATCGAATCATAGAAAACCAAAAGAATGGGATTCCACCATAATAAAATCTACCGATCATCCGATCGGGTTCGACAAGCCGCACATAATCTCTTATATTTCGCAACAACCAAGGATTACGAGGATGGTCATAATTAAGCACTAAACAATCATCACCTTCTTCTATAGTGAAAAAACCCCATTTTTTATGACCCAACAACAGATTACGACCACTGCCATCAGCTATCAATTTAACATCGCCAAATCGATTACTCGGGGTAACAAGCCCATGGGCTGCGACCTGCCACAATCCATTTAAATCAACAACAGTTGGCTTCCCGGCATGTAAAAATTCCTCTTTTCGACTCATGACTCCCTTTCTCTCACCCAAATTATTTTCGATATGACAAATTCCACAGAAATAATCACCAATATTTATCAACGGTAACTATGCACCGGGGCATTAACAACGCACAGAAAACTGTAATTATCCAATATTGTTTCTAGCTGAACCCTACCATCTTTAACATCTTCTTTTTGACTTTATTTACACATTAAATTTTCTATTACTTTTTTACTGCAAATTTAATACAAATGCTTTTATTTCATTCCAAAACCACTATTAGCGACACCTCAAACATAACTAACCATAGGCTTCCCAGCTCATCCTAGCCACAAGCTTTATTAATAAACACCCCTAAACCTAATTCCGCCTTGTTTCATGAATATCAGCCTACGGATTCAGTTTAATTTTCTTAAAATATATGCTATCTCTTTGCCGTATTATTTGGAAACTTAGATCCGTACCGATTCATTTATCGTAAATCGCCACAGGCACCTCATCTTCATGCGGTTGCCCCCTGCCCGCATAAATGAGGCTATAGCGAGCAAGAGCAATTGTATACACCTGAACCTCCTGTGACCATTTACAAATTTGCACTGTATTAAATCAGCTAGTTACAAACCTTTGGACCAGGTACGCTTAAAGCTTAAACCTCTCTTCGTTTCTTTATTATTTTTTTTATAAATTAACCAAAACAGTACTTATTCATAGATAAACACTCCATGCTTGAATCTATTTTTTAATGGCCTCCTTCCACACTAGGAAGATACCCACAGGTTCAGTTGGAAAGTCTAACCTTTATATAGTAGTTCACCAGCCCATATGAAAACAATTCGAAACTTCAGCATCATTGCACACATTGATCACGGTAAATCAACTCTTGCTGACCGCATGATTCAAATGTGCGGCATGGTCACAGACCGCGAGTTCAAAGACCAATTACTCGACAACATGGAGATTGAACGAGAACGTGGCATTACCATTAAAAGCCAGACTATCTGTCTCCCCTACACCGCCAAAGACGGAACAAAATACACCCTAAACCTGGTCGACACCCCCGGCCACGTCGATTTCAGCTATGAGGTATCACGAGCCTTAGCCTCCTGTGAAGGTGCCCTGTTACTTATCGACGCAGCTCAGGGCATAGAGGCCCAGACCCTGGCCAACCTCTATCTAGCCATGGAAAACGACCTGGATATTATACCGGTTGTCAATAAAATTGATCTCCCCTCAGCAGAACCGGAAAAAGTTACTGAACAGATAGAAGAAGATTTAGGAATGGACGGAGATACCATTAAACTCTGTTCTGCCAAAACCGGAAAAGGAGTGGATGACGTTCTGGAAGCTATCGTCAAATATCTACCTCCTCCCGAGGGTGATCCCGAGGCGCCACTTCAGGCTCTCATATTCGATGCCAACTACGATCCTTACCGTGGCACCATTATTTCCTGTCGAATCATTAATGGACGGCTCAAAACCGGAGACAATATTATATTCATGTCTAACGGCGCTGAATACAAGGTTGAGGAGCTAGGCATCTTCCATTTTCGCCGAGAACCGCAAAAGGAGCTAAGCGCCGGAGAAGTCGGTTATATCATTGCCGGGGTTAAAACAGTTTCAGATACCAAACCGGGCGACACAATCACTCTTAAGTCCGCACCATGTGCAGATCCTTTAGAAGGATTCCAAGAAGTACAACAGGTGGTGTTTTCTTCTATATATCCCATCTCCACCGATGATTATGAAGATCTTGCCGCTGCTCTTGAGAAATTGAAGCTCAATGACGCCGCCCTCACCTTTCAAAAAGATTCCTCGGCAGCCCTGGGATTCGGTTTCCGTTGCGGCTTCCTTGGTCTATTGCATCTAGAAGTGGTTCAGGAACGGCTGGAACGGGAATTCGGTATCTCACTCATCCTCACCGTACCTTCGGTTCGTTATAATTTTTACTTAAACGATGGACGCGAACTTATAGTTGATAATCCAGCTCATTTTCCAGACCCCAGTACCATCGACCGGGTGGAGGAACCCTACATAAAGGCCACCATCCTCATTCCGGAACGTTACATGGGAACAGTAATGACTCTATGCATGGAACGACGTGGAGAAAACACTAACTACCACTACCCAATGCCTGGTCGCATCGAATTCACCTGCGAACTTCCGCTTGCTGAAGTGATCTATGATTTCTATGACATCCTTAAATCAGTAACCCAAGGCTACGGCTCCTTTGATTATGAACTAGCGGACTACCGTGGCAGCGATCTCGTCAAACTCGACTTTCTGGTCAACGGTGAACCGGTAGATGCCCTCTCTCAATTAGTTCATCGCACTAAAGCCAGAGAAAGAGGCGTTCGCGGTTGTAATCGGCTCAAAGAAGAAATCCCACGCCAGATGTTTAAAATCGCCATCCAAGCGGCCATTGGTGGATCATTTGTTGCCCGAACCAATATCTCGGCCCTACGCAAAGATGTTACTGCTAAATGTTATGGTGGTGATATTTCCAGGAAAAGGAAGCTGTTGGAAAAACAAAAAGCGGGTAAAAAACGGATGAAAACCGTAGGCAATGTGGACATCCCACAAAGCGCTTTTCTTGCGGTTTTAAAATCTGATCAGTAACAACTGAATAATAAAAAAAGGCCGTACCATGGTCATAATAACCATGGTACGGCCTTTTTTATTCAGCATCGACCGGAACGAACAAGCTTGATCAAATCAAGAAATAACTATAAAAAACTAGCTAGCGATTCAAGTTAGCTCCCGGACATTTTACTCCGATAATATCAACACCTTTCTGATTCATGATGGACCATATTTCTTCCTGGCTAAACATGGAGTTTTTTTGTTTAGCCACATAGACGATGCAATCCTTACAAATATTAAAGGAGCAGGCATTGAGATCCCGCATCACTTCCCAGCATTGCTTGTCAGCCAGGTAAGCCGGACAATTCTTAGTTTGTTCCGGCTCACACTTCATAATCTCCCAACAGGGCCAATCCGATCTAAGCGACATCTATACTCTCCTTGTATACGATTCCCACCATGAAGAAAACAGCCTACATTCCAACATATTGAAACTAGCAGAGCTCAACGCACAGTGATAACCAAGAGACATTATAACACTTATAACCCCACACATCGCAATTAATTAGTAAGGTATAATTTAATATGGTTCAAGCAGATTAGCATTAGCGTTGCTATCTTTCCAAAATATCGTACTTATCAATACTAATGCTAACAGCTTTCTATTTGGCTTGCAAGCACACTCTTCAATATGTCGCACCCCTTACCGGTTTTAGACGAAAAAATAATCCGCTCAGCAGGGCGCAATGAAAGTGCAGCATCCAACATAGCTGCCTGTTTAGTCAATTTATTGCCCGACAATTTATCAGCCTTGGTATAGACCGGCAAAAAGGTACGCCCCTGTTGACGGAGCCAATCTATTAAATCACGATCATATGCCTTTAATTCATGACGGATATCTATAATAACCACCACACATATAAGATTTTCTCGTTTTTCCAAATAACCGGTAATAAGCTTCTGCCAAGAGTTCTGCATATCTTTACCAACTCTAGCAAATCCATAACCGGGTAAATCTACCAGGGTAAAACTCTCACCAACCTGAAATAAATTAATGCTTTGAGTTTTACCAGGCTTGGAACTAGTTTTTACCAAATTACGCCGATTAACCAATTTATTAATCAAACTGGATTTTCCCACATTTGATCGACCAGCAAAGGCAATCTCAGGGAGTTCCGACTCCGGTAATTGTTTAAGAGAATAAACCGACGTAACAAACTCTACTGTATTATAATTCATTGACATTCCAAACTATCGCTTTCACGACAGGCTATTTACCTTTAGTAATAACGGCCATTGCATCGCCGTAACTATAAAAACGATACCCCTTTGCCACTGCTTCCTCGTAACAAGAGAGCACTCTTTCCTTACCCGCCAGAGCGGATACCAGAAACAGTAAAGATGATTTAGGGAGATGAAAATTAGTTATCAGATTATCCACCGCCCTAAAGCGATAACCAGGATAAATAAAAAGGTCACACAGCCCCTCAAGAGGGCCAACCACTCCATTCTCATCAGTTGCAGCTTCCAGAGTGCGTACGGTGGTTGTTCCCACTGCCCAAACTCGTCCGCCGTCCCCCTTGACCTTGTTGATCAATTGGGCACTATCTGTTGAAACTTTCACGTGCTCCGCATGTATTTGATGATCACGAATATCTTCCGCCCGTACCGGAGCAAATGTGCCATATCCCACATGCAAGGTGATGGTGGTAAGACTCACCCCTTTTTTCCGAGCAGCCGCCAACAACCGATCACTAAAATGAAGCCCTGCGGTGGGCGCAGCAACTGAACCCACTTCGGCGGCATACCTAGTCTGATAGCGTTGAACATCCTCCTCTGCCCCGTCTTCCGACCGTTCTATATAAGGTGGCAAGGGCATTATCCCATAAGCCGAAAGGATATCGTCCATCCCCTCACCAGCATGCGGATACATCTCCAGGCACAAACGAACTTTTCCTCCCGGCTCCAATTCACCAACTACCGCTCGTAATTTTTCACCAAAACTAAGAACAGCGCCAGACTTGGGCCTTTTGGAACTTCTCAGCAAAACCGTTACATCCGCCAATATCGTAGATAAATCCAAAGATCCTGATTCAGACTGGCGAATGATCGGATAGTGAAGAAGCAACATCTCTACCTTACCGCCCGTTGTTTTGTGACCAAAAAACCGAGCGGGAAACACTTTGGAGTCGTTAACCACCAAGACATCTCCCTTAGAAAGGTACTCTAAAATATCGCTAAATTCTCTATGGGAAACACTATCTTCAACAACATTGCACACTAGCAACCTTGAGCCGTCACGTTCCTCAGCGGGATGCTGAGCGATGTTTTCTTTTGGCAACTCAAAGTCAAAGGCGTCAAGCTGAAAAGATTCTTCAGTTATTTTTAATTCACAATTCATAGCATGTCTGGTCACAGTATTTATAACTAGCTGATTTAATAACCAGCAAGATGGTGAGTGCTAATAAGTCATAATTCCAATTGATAACTTAGGGGGGGGGCCCTTAAGCAACAATATTGTTGGCTTAAGTTTACAAGGGCGCTCTCGGTTTTACCGGGCGGCTACAGGGGGCCGCCCCAACAGGTCTGTGCAAATCTCAAGGTATGGTTGGTAAAACAAACCAGATTTTACTTAATTCAACAGCATTGCCCTTAGGGAATTCCAAAAAATAATCTACCCGACTGACTTATCTATGCCTCCGTCTTCTGCGTTACGCCAAGGGTTACATACAACAAGTATGCGCCCCTTGGCACGCCTTGAAGAAGAATCCCTATCCTACGCCATTTTGGGGTAGATTATTTTCTTCCAGTTCCCTTAAAGAACCACCACCGTTATTCCCTGGTTACTTCGCTCAAGTTCCTTCTCTTGCTTTAGTCCGGGAAAGCGGCTAAGCAATTGACGATACCTGCCATGTTTTTTCCCAAGATATTCACCGGGCAGAAAGTCCTTAATCTGATCCCTATGAACCATATATTCCAACTCCTTGCGAACCTCTCCCTTAATAGCACCACCCTTTCCACTAGAGCCGTAGCCATGAATCAGGGTAACAACTCGATAGCCCTGCAAGCGGGCATTATCCAATTCGCTTACCAATTTACGCAAGGCCTGCTCAACCAAGGGCATACCTTTTTCCAGATTGATGCGTCTGTGTAGGGCTCCAGGTACTCGCTCAGACAAAGAGCTTCGCGTGGTTCCGCAATAGGGGCAGCACAACTCAAACCTATCAAACTCATTACCGCACATATCACACGAATCGAAAATCTCCATAGAAATTATTTTCTCCGCACATCGATGATCTCAGACATTTGGCGTAAATGTTGTTGTAAGAGTTGTAAATGAGAAACATCCGAGACCTCCACCACCATGGTGAGTTCTAAAATATTACCGATCATTCTAGAGTTAAAACTTATGATATTAGCATTATCACCACTGATAATCGCACTAATATCAGTAATTATCCGGCGATGGTTTTCAGAACGTAGCACCAACTCGGCTCGATGAAATCCTTGCTTAGTACCTGACCAAGAAACTGAGATCCAACGACTGGGATCAGTGTTTCTTAAGTTAACACAATCACCCTTATGGATAGAGACTCCACGACCAGTGGTAATAAAACCCATAATATGATCACCCGGTACCGGTTTACAACACTGACCTATTTTAACCAGCATGTCCCCCAAACCATCAATAACCACACCGCCGCTGGCTTCCCTACGCAACGATACCGCTTCAGTAGGCAACACTGCCATGGACTCGGGCAAGGACGGCTCAGGCTCCTGGTCACGAGATTCAGGCGGTTGCATCACTTGATTAAGGTGATCTACACTCAGAGCCCCTGAACCCACCTTGACCAACATATCCTCAAGAGAATTACACTTAACCTGTTTAAGTAACAGCCGAACATGGCCGCTTTTAACCAGTTTTTTCAGGGAAGCATCATATTTTTTAAGCTCCCTCTCACAAATCTCTCGCCCCGTCGCCAGATCCTTTTCCCGTTCCTCCCTGCGTAACCATTGTCGCACCCTAGTTCTGGCCCGATTGGTCTTAACAAATTGTAACCAGGAACGCTTGGGAAACTGGTTCTTAGAGGTTATAATCTCAACGATATCACCATGCTTCAACTGATACTTCAACGTCACCAAGTGATCATTAACTTTGGCCCCGGCGCAATTATCACCCACCGCAGTATGAACGGAATAGGCAAAATCAATGGGGGTGGACCCCCAAGGCAACTCCCGCACCTCTCCAGTGGGGGTAAGTACGAAAACATCGGGGGAGTAAAGTTCAGCCCGAACCGACTCCATAAACTCATTAGGATCCTCAACCTCCTGGAGATCCTGAACCAACTTTTTCAGATCCCTAAAAAGCCGAGCATCGGAACGGTTTATCTTCTGCCCTTCCTTATAAGCCCAATGAGCTGCAATACCTTCCTGGGCCACCCTATCCATTTCCTCGGTCCTGATTTGGATCTCGACAAAATGTCCGTTTGGGCCTACGACCGTAGTATGTAATGATTGATAATTATTAGACTTTGGCGAACTAATAAAGTCTTTTATCCGCCCCGGAACCGGAGACCATTTACCATGCACGGTTCCTAAGGCTTCATAACACTCTTTAACCGAGTTGAGAATAATTCGGAAAGCAACCTTATCGTAGACCCGCTCAAGTGGAATATTTTGAGCCACTAATTTCTTGTAGATAGAATAAAGATGTTTGGGCCGTCCCAGGACACGTACAGGATGAATATTATTAGCCGTGAGCTTTTTATTAAGGGTATCTATAAAATCAGCGACATAGGCAGTTCGCTGCTCAGTGCTGGAGCTCATTCGAGCAACCAAATCTTCAAACTCTCGAGGAAAGAGATATTGGAAACAGAGATCTTCCAACTCCCTTTTCATCCAATCTATACCAAGCCTACTTGCCAGAGGCGCAAAAAGATCCTTTGTCTCTCCTGCAACCTGACGCTGTTTCTTTTCATCGAGACCATCCAGGCTTAACATATCCTGCAAACGATCTGCGAGTTTTACCAAAAGTACCCGGATATCGGAACTCATGGCTAAAAACAATTTACGCAAGTTCTCTGCCTGTCCAGTCAAAGCACTAGAGTATCGAACGTTGGTTATCTTGGTAGTACCCTCGACAATATTGGCTACATCTTTCCCAAAAAGTTTCTCCAGCTGGACCTTAGTAGCCTTTTCTTCCTTAAGAACACCATGGAGCAAACCAGCTGTAATGGTATCCAAATCCATGTTCATGGAAGCCAGAGTATGGGCAACCTCTAGCAAATGATTCACATAGGGCGCACCGGATCCATGTTTTTGAATACCGTGCTGCTCGACGATAAACTCATACGCCTTATTTATAGGGCTAAGATCAATCCCATGAAGATAAGTAGACGCTACTTTTAACAGCCCGTTGATATCAGACATGTTCTTGTACCGCTTTGTTCATAACCGAGCTGCTTGTATCCATAAAATACACATAACCGTTCACCGGATTAAAGAGAAAAGTTCTATAACATCGGTTTGGTAAGCGTTTACCAGTGCTGCACATCTATGTGCAAGCAGGCCGGTGAACTATAGTTAATCCTATGTGAATCCAGACTGATTGCGCCCAGGCGTGATGTTGGTGAACGCTTACAAATACACTATAGAATGGTTACCCTGATTTTACTGCAGTAAAATCTAAGGTTACGTCAACTAGCCACGCAATAGGGGAATTACTGATGAAACCCTTTTGAAAACGCAGCCAGTTCTGCACGAATCCGCTCAGCAACTAAAACTGCCGAACCTTGGTAATCAAGCAGAGTCACCTCACCGTCTTTTCGACTCCTCAACTCAACCTTACCCTCTTTTTCAAAGGTTTTACCCACCGTTAAGCGATATGGGATACCAATCAAGTCGGCATCCTTAAATTTCGAACCCGGTCGCTCATCACGATCATCATAAAGCACCTCAATACCAAGCTCCAAAAGGTCTTGATAAAGTTGCTCGGCAGCAGCACAAATCTTTTCATCTTTGAGTCCCAGATTAAGAATGGTGACCTGGAACGGGGCAATAGGCAAAGGAAAGATAATTCCATTCTTATCATTATTCTGCTCAATAGCAGCAGCCATTACCCTGCTAACCCCGATTCCGAAACAACCCATAACATAGGGTTTTTCAATGCCATCGGAATCTTGAAATACTGCATTCATAGCCTCAGAATAAGCGGTACCCAATTTAAAAATATGTCCAACCTCGATACCCTCGGTGAGCCGAAGGTCTCCCCCGCAGGATGGACAGGAATCATCTTTGGTAATTTGACGAAGATCGCCAACCATGGCAGGCTGAAAGTCACGACCAGGATTAACGCCAG
>JAOTSI010000153.1 GCA_029865005.1 Desulfobulbaceae bacterium | reverse complement strand
GATTAATAACTTGCCAATCGGGACAAGTGTCCAGAAGCAAACGTACAAAGTTTGCACCGATAAAACCGCATCCACCGGTTACCAAAACTGTTTTACCCATTATATCTTCCTCATTGCTCAAAGCTTACTCACATGTTTCCAACACAATATAATAAGATCAGAAGTATCCTCTCAAGTGGAAAATTTCTACATATCTCCACTTGCATCGATGATATAGCATGCCCGTGATCAATACTTTTACTTGTAATATTGGTCCAATACCACCAAAACATTCAATCACACATAAACGAATGCATAAATACGCCGCTCAGAATAAATACTCACCGATCAGGTGTACGATTGAAGCAATATCCTCTCTTCAAATCGAGTCACTATAGAAACAGGAGGATTACCTGTCAAATGAGAATAAATATAAAGTGTATTTTTAATATGTTTTACATCGGAATGGACATTATTCCCCATATCGTGTAAAAAGATACAGGTCGTTTCATGGTGATTTCTGTAAATAGACCCTTTACAAAGCTGCACCTCATCGACCCTAAAATAATCTTATAAAATCCACATATTACTATCAGACAATCGCCCCCACCCAGGAGCGACATACCATAACACAAGGTCTTTTTTCGGATAAAATTAATGATGAAATTATCATACGGAGCATTCATACTTATTCTCACCCTGGCCCTTTTAGGCCAATCACCACCAAAGTCTTTCGCCAAAGAGCCAGAACCAAACATTACCGACATCATTATTACCACCTCAGAGAGTCATCTTCTACTATACTCCTCAGTAAAAGATTGCTTCAATAAAGAGATGCTTACCGGAGTACGCAACGGAATCCCCGTCACCTTTACTTTTTGGATAACCCTTGAACAAATCAAAAGAAACTGGCCTGACACCACCCTTGTCAAGCAAACCTTAACTCATACCCTAACCTATGACACACTTAAAGAAAAATATTCAATCGAAATTCTGGAACGTAACAACCAAAAAATAATTGTAGATTCCCCAGAAAAAGCCATGGAACTTATGGCAGAACTCAGCGGCATCAAAATCATCGAAAGAGAAAAGCTTACCCCAGATTCACCTTACGCTCTCCATATAAAAGTAAAACTGGCTGAAAAAACCCTCCCTCTAAATATGCATTATATCGTACCGTTTATTTCTCTTTGGAACATTGAAACTGATTGGCGTACCATTGAATTTAGATATTAAGGGCTGCGGAAAATAATAAATAGTTTTAAAAACAAGTAGATAAACGACAGACAGCAAGGTATGATAATTCTTTATTTACACAGCCCAAATAGTTCACAGGCACCATATCTTTACACGATTGCGCCCACATAAACCTGAGGCACCTGTGACCACTTACTATCTCACTATTTATCATATCAGTTTGTTATAAACCCTGGGGCCAGGTACGCCACATCTATATTAAAAAAGACTCCAATAACCGGCTGCTATCTCCTGACAACTCAAAAATACTCGTTCAACCCCTTCAAACAGTTCATAAAATTAAGCGCCACTCATTATGATCACAACCGAACAGAAAAAAAGAAAAAAACTCTACATCCGCTACGTTCTCTTTTTCTGTTGCCTCCTCATTCCGTTATTCGGCTACCTACAAAGCTGTTTATTAAAAGGAACCCTCTCTTTCCCCATCAGCAGTACAGTACTTATTCTGGCGCTGATCAACATCAATGGATTACTTTTACTATTGATGCTCTTCCTCGTGCTGCGCAACCTAGTAGAATTGGTATTTGAAAGGAAAAATAACATCTTAGGAAGCAAACTCCGATCAAAACTCGTCATTTCCTTTGTATCTCTTTCTCTAATACCAACCATTTTACTCTTCCTTATCGCATTACGACTCATGTCCACTTCCATGGACTATTGGTTCAACACCAACGTAGAGGAATCCCTGCAAGCATCATTGAAATTGGCCCAATCAATCCTTCAGCAGACGGAGACCAGAACCGAGAAAGTCGGAGATTATATTGCTCGCTCATTTGACCCCACCCCCTCTGAACCTTGGGACAAAGAACGCCTTGAAAACCTATTCAAACAAACAGTTACCTCCCCGCTATCAGGGGCACCAGATGCCCTGACCCTAGTCAACAATCAACACAAAGTTATTGTTTCCTTCAGCGGCGGACAACTTTTGGTCACTCCCCTTCCCGAGATACCTTCTGAAGCCCTTCGCCATGTCCGAGAAAACAAAAAACCTGAAACCATCACCAGAGAAACAGCCATAGGCGAACTGGTTCAAAACATCACCCCGATTACTATCCCCGGTTTTTACACTAACGAACTTTTTCTTGTCACCACTATGCTTATTCCGGCTCAACAAATGGAAAGAATGGAAACAGTTTCTTATGGTATTACTGATTATCGTCAACTAGTGATGCTCAAAGCTCCAATCAAACTCATTATGCTCATCATGCTCTTAATCACAACCATGCTCATTGTATTCGGAGCTATTTGGTTTGGATTTCGCATCGCCGCAAGCTTAACCGGCCCAATTAATGAACTGGCCAATGCCACTCGTCGGGTTGCCGATGGAGAACTAGACTTCACCCTCAAAAAAGAATCCGAAGATGAAATGGGCCTCTTAGTTGAATCATTTAATCGCATGACCTCGGATCTTTTAGCCTCGAACCGTAAACTTGCTGAAGCCCATAACGCCCTACGGCATGCCAATTTACTCTCGGAACAACGTCGCCACTACATTGAAACCATATTAAAAAATGTCGCCGCAGGCGTTATTGCCATTAATCAACATAATGAAATAACAGCAATTAATCGTTTTGCCGAAGAGCTACTCAAAATCAATCCGGTTAATTTTCTTAACCGCGATTTTCATGATGTCCTAATCAGAACCCATGTGGCTATCCTGGAAAATTTCTTTCGGGAACTCGGAGAGTCCAATCAACCATTCATCGAACGTCATGTAAGGGTAACAGTGCGTAAGGGTGAAACATTTTCTCTACTAGTCAATATAACTAGATTAGAAAATGAGTACAAAAAGCCCTTAGGATATGTCATTGTTTTCGACAATCTAACTAAACTTGAAAAAGCCCAGCGACTAGCTGCGTGGCAAGAAGTTGCCAGAAGAATCGCCCATGAAATTAAAAATCCCCTTACCCCCATCCAGCTTTCTGCCCAACGATTACGCAAACGATACCTGAACACAATCACCGACGATATAGACATTTTCGATAAATGCACCCTTACTATCGTTAATCAAGTGGATGAAATAAAAAGATTAGTTAGTGAATTTTCTGATTTTGCACGCATGCCACAGGTCAAAAAACAAAAAGGCGATCTGGTGGCAATGGCTTCCGAGACTTTAGTACTCTACCGGGAAGCCCACAAACATATCACATTCAACTTAACCCACCCCTCAGATATTCCATTATTTTCATTTGATCCCGTACAAATTAAAAGAGTCCTCATTAACCTCTTGGATAACGCTGTCAAAGTTATTCAGGACCAAGGTGAAATAACCATTTCCATTCTTCACGACCCCAATGAACATAACATGATCATGAAAGTTGCCGACACCGGCCCCGGCATTGAGGAAAAAGTAAAATTACGTCTTTTCGAACCTTATTTCAGTACCCGTAAATCCGGCACCGGCCTGGGACTCGCTATTGCTAACACTATCGTTACCGAACATAACGGTGCCATCAAGGTACATGACAACCAACCCAGCGGTGCTGTATTTACAGTTGAGCTGCCCATTAATAATTGCTAAGATAGTGACTTCTCAATAATGCTCTAATTCTTATTTAATACTATTACAATACGAACCAGAGCATATAATCCTTTAAATTAAAAACAATTCACCAACAATGACCGCTACTATTCTGATCATTGACGACGAAGAATCCATTAGAGATACCCTTGCCGGTATTCTGACTGATGAGAATTTCACCCCTCTTCAGGCCTCATGCGCCGAAGACGGCCTAGAGATGCTCAGCAGAGAACACATTGACCTAGTATTACTAGATATATGGATGACCGGTATGGATGGTTTAGAAGCGCTCAAGGAAATCAAGCAACGATATGAACTTCCGGTAATCATGATTTCCGGACACGGCACCATTGAAACTGCGGTTGAAGCCACCAGAATAGGGGCCTTTGATTTTATCGAAAAACCCCTTTCCTATGACAAAATAATCCTATCAATCAACAAAGGCCTCCATGTCGCCCGTTTAGAGAGAGACAACCGCTTACTACGGGACAGCAGCCCTAGCAAGCCCAACCTTACTGGAGTTTCCCCAGTAATTACACAGCTACGTAAACAAATCGACATGGTCGCCCCTACTGACGCCTGGGTCTTAATCAGAGGGGGTCACGGTACCGGTAAAGAGCTGGTCGCACAAACTATTCACCATAAATCAGCCCGAAACCATCGACCGATGATCGAAGTCAACTGTGCGGCAATCCCTGAGGACCTCATAGAATCAGAACTTTTCGGCCACGAAAAAGGTGCTTATACCGGAGCTACTGGGAGTAGACAAGGCAAATTCGATCAGGCTCATGGCTCCACCCTCTTTCTTGATGAAATCGGTGACATGAGCCTTAAAAGTCAAGCGAAGGTGCTACGTATTCTTCAAGAGCAAAAATTTGAAAGAGTGGGCGGCAACAAAACCATTCATGTGGATGTAAGAGTACTGGCAGCGACTAACAAAAACCTTGAAAATGAAATTGAAAAAGGCACTTTCCGTGCCGATCTCTTTTATCGTTTAAATGTTGTACCCATTCTTGTGCCCAGCCTCAGTGATCGCTTAGCCGATATCCCACTATTGGTCCATGACTTCCTCCAACAGTTCCGCAAAAAAGGACTGGGAGAAAAAACATTCAGTGATGATGCCCTGGGAACCCTTATGCAACACAACTGGCCTGGCAACGTACGAGAATTACGCAACCTTATAGAGCGGTTGGTCATCATGAACCCTAGTCTAACCATCACAGGCGACGATGTAGCCTTTTTTCTTGGTACCACCCCAGTCAAAGCTCCAGCCACCTGTCCTTTGCAACCAGAATATCTTCATCTTAATTTTAAAAACGCCAGAAAACAATTTGAACACGATTACCTCAAAACAAAACTTATTGAAAACGCAGGTAATATTTCAAAAACTGCAGAACAGATAGGTTTAGAACGTAGTCATTTACACAAAAAACTCAAATCCCTTGATATCGACTTAGAGAACTCACCCTGATGCTTACCAGTACGATGTTATAGAACTTTTCATCACAACCCGATGAACGGTTACCCAGAAACAATACAGTTGACTTAAGGAAAATTTTTTAGTCTTACGAAACGTTGAATCTACCCGGGAGCTTTAGGGGTGGCCCCCTATTGCCACCCAGCAAAATCGAAAGCGCCCCTTATAAACCTTAAGTCAATAACATTGCCCTACAGGGGAACTCACCGTCTTCAACAAATAAAATCAGCAATTACAATCTTTTTACGCAAAAAAACATCTAACATATGGAGTACACAATGGTCTTCCCCGAATACCGCCCCCGCAGAATGCGGCAAAACGAGACCTTTCGCGCTATGATTCGCGAAACCAGTTTAGCACCCGAACAATTGATCTATCCGCTTTTTGTTATGCCCGGTAAAAATAAAAAAGAGGAAGTTCCCTCCATGCCAGGCGTATTCAGACTATCAGTAGATCAACTGGCGAAAGAAGCAAAAGAATGCATGCAAACCGGTATCAAATCAGTCATTCTCTTCGGTCTCCCCGAAAAAAAAGACCCTATGGGCTCGGGCGCTCATCAAAAGGACGGCATAGTACAACGAGCTATCAAAGAGCTGAAAAACAAGGCTCCCGATCTCATGGTAACCACAGATGTATGTTTATGTGAATATACCGATCATGGTCATTGCGGTTGCATAATCGATAACAAAGTGGATAACGACACAACTTTAGAGCTACTGGCACGCACAGCGCTTTCCCATGCTCGTGCCGGGGCAGACATGGTCGCCCCCTCTGATATGATGGACGGAAGGGTCAGTGAAATACGTAATACTTTGGACGAAAACGACTTTCATATGATTCCCATCATGTCATACGCGGTCAAATACGCATCCGCATTTTATGGGCCGTTCCGTGACGCAGCCGATTGCGCCCCCCAATTTGGTGATCGTCGCAGCTATCAGATGGACCCTGCCAACAGCCGAGAAGCCCTACGAGAAGCGACCCTGGATGTGGACGAGGGTGCAGACATTCTCATGGTAAAACCGGCAGTAGCCTATCTTGACATTATCAGCAAACTAAAAGATGAATTTGACTTACCAATCGCTGCCTACCACGTGAGCGGGGAGTATGCAATGATCAAGGCCGCAGCAGAAAAAGGATGGATCAATGGTGATCAAGTCATGGAGGAAACTTTGCTTTCCATCAGACGAGCCGGGGCCGACATCATCATCACATATTTCGCCAAAGAAATGGCAAAAATTCTTAATAATAGATAAGCACACTTCAGGACCGCGATAAAAATTAATTATTCCATCTAGGAGATCGCCACTTACCTGCTTTTCTTTTATACCTGATCACAGGGTTAATAACTAACTGATTTAATAACAGCGCGAGATAATAAGTGGTCACGTGTAAGCGTTCACCAGCACAACGCCTGCGCGCGATCAGACCGGATTCACATAGGATTAACTATAACTCACCGGCCTGCTTGCACACATACGCAACACTGGTAAACGCTTATAAAATCGATATCATAGAACTCTTTTTTACAAACCGGTGAACGGTTACTCACAGGTACCTTAGATTTAGGCAGTTGCCGCTACTCACTATAGCCCATTTATGCTGGCAGGGGCTAGCGTATGAAGAAGTGCTGTTTGTGACCACTTACTTTCTTTTTAGCCATCTTTTATATCTAGGCAACAGTTATATTAAGATATAACTGTTGCCTCTTCTAAAAACCGACAAAAAAAGTACGCAATTGGGGGATATTTATTTTTCTCCACAACTCTAATAATTTTGCCATCGAGCAACCACATACATTTACCTAGGCGGCATTCAAACAAATTTAAGATAAATGTACTGCGACCAAAGTAATGTTATCGCGCCCACCCGCTTTATTTGCCTGATCAATCAAAACTTTCCCTAGCCCTTCCACATCATCACGATATTCTCGCATCTGCTCCATCAATTCCAAATCAGAAACCATATTAGTCAACCCATCAGAACAGATAAGTACCGTATCTCCCCTCCCAATATCCACTAAGCGAGATGAGGGGGTTACATAAGGCTTTGCACCTACCGCCCTGGTAACCACGTGGCGATATGGATGATCATTTACCTGAGCATACGAGATGGCTCCTTTGAGATATAATTCGGCAACCAAAGAATGGTCTCTGGTGAGTTGGGATAGAGTATCATTGCGAAAAACATAAACCCGACAATCCCCCACATGGACAACATGTGCCTTCTTTCCGGATAGATAGACAGCAGCCAAGGTTGTGGCCATATTTTTTCCGCCATCTTCCTTTTGAGCATAAATCTTTAAATTAGCACTTTGAATAGCTTTTTCCAATAACACCCGTCTTTCATGGGGGAAAATAAAGGCTTGTAATTTAGACCACAACATCCCGCCAGAATTAACATATTTTTTCTTTATAACCGTCAACAACATCTTACTAGCAACATCACCCGCCTCAAGCCCCCCCACACCATCAGCTACGCAGAACACTCCATGCTCAGGCAAAATAAGAAAGTCGTCTTCGTTACATTCTCGAACCTTGCCGACATCTGAATACCCCGCATAGTTTAGTACCATGCCCCCAAAAGTCATTACACCTTGTTGTTTTTTCACCAAACGGTTCCTAATGGTAGATATATTCAATCAAACGAGTCGGGTCCATATTTACTCTCATTAGAGCAACAGCATTATAAGAAAATAGATATTCCATCTAGCACCCACTCATCGGATAACATTCGTACAAACCTTAACCTTCTTTCAAAATATATACGATAATCAATACAAAACAAAATATTCTCTTCCAGCAACACGATAAGATGGACGACTAGGTCACATGCACCTACTTACGACTACAACATTTTGTTTAACATATCAACAACAACCACATTACCGCCCATACCAGTGATAGATATAATAAATCAACAAGACTATAACTTACCACATATAAATACCTACATTGCGATTAGAAGGTTATTCGATTAAAATTTTACTATTTTAAGATTTAATCACAACGTAATGACAAATTCACTTCGATCATTGAAAACCACGCTGAACATATCAAGTTATCCACTCTAAAAATATTCGACCAATCATTAGAAAAGGAACTTGAAATTAATGTTGTCTAATTCATTTTTACGTACAAATCTTAAAAGTAAGCCCGGCAGGCCTATTTACAGAAAAAATATAGGTCCGGGTAAAAAGAATAATTTAAATTTTATACCTCCTATGCGATTTTTTTGTAAATCGTTCATTACTTAGGAACACAAAATATATTAAATCCGTAATTATCGTGTTCGAATTTGGATCGTATTCATTCGCTCCGACTGAACAAACCCGTAGGAATAGCAGCACGACGTCGAGAATTTTGCGACCTGAGGAGCGAATAAATACGATCTAAAGAGGGACGCGAGAATAGGCAGTTATTTATTTTGCGGTCCTCAGACATTTCATTCTTTCATTACTTTTAACTAAACAGTATATTAAAAATTTACCCTAAATTCCAAAAATCTTGTATCGCGTCTCTCACGCCAACAACAAGGAAAATTCATAACTAAACCAACTTTGGAACATTGAAAAGATTTCGGTTTTGATTATCCTCACATATTCATTTATAATAGCGAAAATGAGACATATTTTGACCCCATGGCCAAATACATTTCGCATAAATGCGGGAACCGTTTTCATATCAGCAGTACTGAGCGTCACCGTTTTCACAGCAGCGCTTTTATACCGCCCCCTACCCTTATGGGCTGCTCCCACTAAAAATAAGGATATATCCAACAAGCGGATCATCACCTTACAGGAGGCCGTCCAACGGGGCCTCACCCTAAACCGTAATCTGCTCAATGTTTCCCTGATGGTCGAGAGCAGCTCCCTCAATCTTGCGGCATCAGATGCTGATTTCGATCTTCAGGTGCGCCCTTATAGCTCCATATCCTATTACTCCAAAGATAATCCCGCTAGCTGGAATATTGGAGGGCGTTTATCGAAACGTTTTTTTAACGGAGTTGTTGTGGGTCTTGACCCCGGCTATCAATACTTTGATGATCATTTTAACGACCGGGTCGATGTCTCCCTCGATTT
>JAOTSI010000152.1 GCA_029865005.1 Desulfobulbaceae bacterium | reverse complement strand
TTAAATCTGCCAGAAATATTTTTACTCTAAACGCTGATGATTCAGTGAGATTACATGTTCGAAAATCTATATTTACAGTGAATTGCGGTGAGCCTATTCGCAACCGTTTGCTTATTATGTTTCTTCGTGATACTGCGGTGGTTTACGGGGATGAGCAACGAACGAAGCAGGAACATACCTTTAATTTTGAGATATTTCACAATATGCTTGAGGATTCCACGGTTTTGGGTCCTGATTTTTTTTGTTATGATATTACATTGCTGCTAAATATGTTGGATGAATCTTATTGTGGAGGAGTATTAAACAATGTTTTTGTGACGACCAGTTATCTTCGAGAATACCACTACGAGAAACAAAAAAATAACGGTTTTTATCACATTCAAGCACTAAATCTCCCGTTTCAAAATTTTGAATTTTACCAAAAATAATAACTAATAGGAAGACGTTTATGTATAATGACAATCAGGTACAGTCAGAAGTGGAAAGTTATTTTACCTTTTTGGGAATGAAAGGTGAAGAGATGGAAAAACTTGCAGCGCAACGGCTGACCGGGTTTTTAAAGATGAATCACCCTGAAGGCGCAGCTAGGGAGGTTGTATATGATCGAGGTAGTATTATGTTACTACAGGACGGGCAGTTGAAGGATTATATTCAATTGGAGGGAACCTATCGGGAAGATCGGATCGTCCGTTTTGATGGTGAAACAATAACGGAGATTAATCCATTTGAGTATCTTGATGATGCTGCGCTGCAGATGAAAGGAGATTCCGGCGGATCAGGTCGGCGAAGAAGCAGTGGATCTGGTGGAGGAGTCGGTTGCAATAATAACAATAACAATAATAACAATAATAACGGGTAAGAGTGTTATTGCTATTTTGTAATCCTAATGGTGATTTTACTTGTTGGGTGAGCGCAGTGCGCTTTATAGTCCTTCTTTCACCATATTTTGGAAGTTGGCGTTGAGAAATTCGCATTCACGGGGGGTTAGATCAAATCTTAGCTCAGCTTTGACTAAAATTTCTTTTCTGCTCAACTCAGAATTTTTAAGTACGGTTTCACTAATATAGCGGATTGCGTTTTTTAAATTTTGGGAGTGGGTTATGGTGTTGGCAGAATTGTCCATTATGTCTTCCTGATATTGTTGGTATGTGAAGGCTATAGTGTAATTAGAAAAGGTTATTTTATTTTTTTACGTTTTTTCCTCGCCCCCCATTGTTTTTCCAGTTCGTCTATGAGTTTTTGGTTGTCTTCGCTGACCGTTACTTTGCCTTCTAAGATACAGCCCCGACGACCCATTATGCAGCGTCCGTTAAGCTTTTTGCAGTTGTCGGTATCGAAATCGTGGTTTTTGCAGGAAAAGGTCATTTATAGCCTCTAATATAAATACTTTGTATTGTGGTGGAAAATTTAACCATTGATAAGTTGATAGTTGGACGAAATGTTGGTGAGGTTGGTTAAAATATTTGTCCCTGTGTATTTTTGTAGTTTGTTATCTTGTTTAGTTGTAGGATTTTGAAAAAATTACGCCATTTCGGAGTCTATCGTTTATTTATAAGAGAGTAAGGTACTGTAAGGAGAAGTATCGATCAACGGAAAAGGGATGAGATTGTTTTTATGGGTGAGTTTAATAGGAGTGTAAGTATTCTTTTGTCGTATGGTTGAATAATTACATTTCAGGAACAGTTGCTTATAATTATTTTGGTATTTTCTCTTCTCCTCATTTATAATAGGTTGATTGAATAACACTTGGTTTGATGTAAGTTTTTAGGAAAAATTTACATTGAAAGGATTAGTATGATATTTGTACAGGCCTGTAGGCATCTCCCGTACCTGTGGCTGCCTGGCAAAACCAAGAGATTTCTTTGAAAAGCTATACTTTGCATTATTGGGCTCTTAACTGATAAAGTTCTAATTAAAGATATTAAAGATGTGTTAAATAATTATGAATCGAACTCAAATCGCTGATAAATATTTTATGAAAGGGTACAGTTGTTCCCAGGCGGTTTTGGCTGCATTTGCTGAAGATTTGGGTTTGGATGTGGATATATGTTTTAAGGTTGCTGCCGGGTTCGGGAGCGGAATGGGTGGACTTGCCGATACTTGTGGTGCGTTGACCGGAGCTTTTATCGTGGTTGGTATGCATTATGGTGGAGAACCGGCACAAAAACATAAAACTTATGATATGGTGAGAAAAGTAGCGGCAAAATTTCGTGAACGTAACAAAGGGCAAATTCATTGTAGAGATTTGTTGGGGGTAGATTTAAGTACTGACGAAGGGATGCGTTCGGCAAAGAAAAATAAATTATTCAGGACTGCCTGTCGTGAGTTTGTGCGTGATGCCGTAGATATTTTAGATGAGGTAATTTTAGAGTCGGACGAGTTGGGTTCTTGATGTAAGTAATAGTAGATAGCTAAAGGGCTTACTTACAGATTTGCACTGTATTAAATCAGCTCGTTACTGACCCTGTGACCTGGTACCTAATTTTATTTATCTCAAATGTATATGTAGTCGCCGGTAGTTCATATTTATGCCGTTGCTGCTGTTATTTATAGCTCGTCGATATGGGCGGGGTAACTGCGTGTAGAAGTGGTGGCTACGACTACTTATAATCATAATACAAATTAGTCGGTTTAAAAAGGAGGTTATAGATTAATGTTAATAAGTAATGTCATTGATTTAATCGTTACCAATGAATTATATGCGATTTCACTTGGGATTATAGTTGCTTTATGGATTCTATCTGGTACGACGAAAAGTTTTTATGATAATATTAAAAAAACTTTATGGGCTGTAACGGTGGTTTGGTTGATTTGTTTTGGGTATCATGCCAATACTGGAAGGAATATAATAGTTTTTATTCAACATCTTGGGAGTGAAGAGACGCCAGCTGAACAAGGTGCATTTAATAAATATTTTTCCCATAGTTCTGTTAATGAGGATGAATAAGGTCCATTGATAAAGATTTTTACCAGATTTCTTTATGGTGTGAAAATTAATTTGAAAGAGATATTTGGTAAATATTTTATTTCTATATCTTTATATCATGTTCCTGGATTTATAGTATAGTTACTATTTGTCAACTAGGTTATTACTATTAGGGTGTTTTGCGTGGTTAGGTATGGGTAAGCGTTTTACTGTTTTATGGATAAACGGTTTTGAGTTCAGCGGTACTTAAAAAGACCTTGACAGTATCTGTTTAGGTGGTTAATATTTTCTGTTGCGTGTTTAAAATTTTATTAAATAAATATCTGATCCTCTTGCATTGGATCGATACAAAGGATGTGATTTTACTATGATCGAAGTAGAAGTCCGGGGTGACATTGAGTATGCTATTAGGCAACTTAAGAAAAAGCTGCAGATTGATGGGATCAAAAGAGAACTCAAACGACGTGAGCATTATGAAAAACCAAGTGTAAAGCGACGTCGGAAAAAAGCTGAAGCCCTGCGCAAACTTCGTAAGTACAACAGACTGAAAAACAGGATGTAGTACTGATCCCGGTTCCGTCTCATTCGGAACCGGGATTTTTTTATGGTAATTTCCATTAGGAAAACTAAGGTTTTAAGAAAAGATTGTCTGGTCTGAACAAATCACCTATTTTCTCCTATCTTGACGAATATCTCCATTATTTATATGCCCAAAAAAGATTGGCGCGTAACACTTTGGATGCGTATCGGTCTGATATACTTTTTTTTCTAAATTTTTTAGCTGTTCAAGATTTTAATAAGCTTGAGGATGTTAGTGCTGAGACTATTCGGTCTTTTCTCAGGCAATGTCATAAGTGTAACGTATCCTCTCGCAGTAACGCCAGGAGACTGGCTGCTCTGAAATCATATTTTCGTTATCTTTTTAAGCAAGGTTTGCTAGTTGATGATCCGCTTGCCATGATGCAAACCCCTAAAATTGGGAAAGGGTTGCCTAAGCCTCTGAGTGTAAGTGAGGTTGATTTGCTGCTTACTATACCGGATTTGACAGGGCCCTATATCCTTAGGGATTATGCCATGCTATATCTTTTATATTCCACAGGGCTTAGGGTCTCTGAGCTTGTGGGGCTCACTGTGGGTGCGTGCGATATGGTAGGGGGGCGAGTACGGGTAATTGGTAAGGGAAATAAAGAAAGATTAGTTCCTTTTGGAGAACAAGCAAGGGAGAGAGTTGCCAAATATTTTGAAAAGGGACGTCACTGTTTTGTACGTAACAAGGCGACAAAGTATCTTTTTCTCTCGAATCGCGGGACAGGAATGACTAGAGTTCGTTTTTGGCAGATTGTAAAGGATTGTGCTCTTCGGGCTGGTATTGTCAAGCCAGTTAGTCCCCATATGCTTCGTCACTCTTTTGCTACTCATTTACTCGCAAATGGTGCTGATCTTCGTTCAGTGCAGGTTATGTTGGGGCATTCTGATATAAGTACTACCCAAATATACACTGGTGTGGAACCGTCTCGCTTTAAGGACGTTCATCGACGTTTTCATCCTCGTGGGTAAGTGTTTGGACGTCGGAGTGGTTTAATGAGAAAGAGCAATTGAAAAAATCGGGTCTATATCATATTGGACCTTGACAAATGGATTCTGTTTCTTTATATTTTCTGCCCTTAAGGACCGTGAGCAGGAGGAGCTCAGATGGTGGGGTGTAAAGCTGGGTGTCGTGGTTTTATGGTCGTCACCTGCTTTATTGTGATTAGCAATGGTTCTTTCCGGTGTTTTATATTGAAATGCCGGATAAAGCGTACCGGTTGTTTTCGGTGAAAATTCAAGTGGGCTCTGCCCGCTTTTTTTATTGCCTTTTTATTGTTTGAAAAACAGACTCCAGGTCATTTGATCTGAAAAGTGGTGATTGTGAGTAATGCTGTCGATAGTTCAATTGCGGGATTAGAGGTATTTGTTAAGCCCCTGTTGACGGATATGGGGCTGGAACTTGTAGAGATCCAGTTGAAAAGAGAATCCCATGGTTTAGTCTTGCGTATATTCATTGATGCAGAGCAAGGTATTGCCATGGATGATTGTGTTACTGTCAGTCGGCAAGTTAGCGCTTTTTTAGATGTCGAAGATCTTATAGAAAATGCTTATACTCTTGAAGTCTCTTCGCCGGGAGCGGAGCGGCCTTTGGTTAAAAGAGAAGATTATGAGCGTTTTAAAGAGCGTAAAGTAAGGGTGAAACTGATTGAGCCCTTGGAGAGCCGCAGGGTTTTTACCGGTATTCTTAAAGGACTTGTCGCAGACTCTGTTATTGTACAGGTTGAAGATGAGACGGTAAGCCTTGAATTGGAAAATATTAAGAGAGCACGCTTGTCTCTTTAGCTATCAATAGATGTATAGGTCGGGCCTGAGGCGCGACTGTTAATATGATATTTGAGTGTCATTCGGTCATTGGCTGGTAATTTTTGAATACTACTTTTTTTAAGAAAAAGAAGAATATAGTGGATGCTCGTTTTACGAATGTGGCGACCGTGTATATGGAGAAAGGACAATGTTTACGGATTTGAAACGGATTATCGATCAGATCAGCCGGGATAAAGGTATTGACCGGAAATTGTTGATAGAGGCCATAGAAGAGGCGGTTCGTTCTGCGGTTAGAAAAAAATATGGAGCTCGTCGAGATATAGAAGTACAATTCAACGACCAAATGGGTGAAATAGATGTTTTTCAGTATCGCACCGTGGTTGATGAACTCATGGATGAGGAGACTGAGATTGCCATTAAGGATGCAAGGGTGTTGGATCCTGAAGTTGAACTTGGTGATGATTTAGGTGAAAAACTTGACAGTATTGCTGATCTGGGCCGGATAGCCGCGCAGTCTGCTAAGCAGGTTATCATCCATAAAATGCGTGATGCTGAGCGTGAAGTTATTTACGCCATGTTTCGTGATCGGGAAGGCTCTATTGTAAATGGCATAGTACAGCGTTTTGAACGTGGCAATATGGTAATTAATCTTGGTAGGACTGATGCTATTTTGCCCCGTGATGGACAGATACCTAAGCGTTCATTTAAGCAAGGTGATAGAATACGAGCTTATTTGTTGGAGGTAAGGCCTGATCATCGTGACTCACAACTTATTTTAAGCCGCACCAATAATTCCTTTCTTGAGAAGTTGTTTGAGATGGAAGTTCCCGAAATAGCAGAGGGAATAGTAAGGGTAATGGGTGTAAGCCGTGAACCTGGCTTTCGAGCTAAGATCGCTGTATCTTCTAGTGAATCAGATGTAGATCCTGTTGGAGCTTGCGTTGGTTTAAAAGGATCTCGGGTGCAAAATGTTGTTCAGGAACTTCAGGGTGAAAGGATCGATATCGTACCTTGGAGTCCCGATCCGGCTAAGTATGTTTGCAATGCCTTGGCTCCTGCTATTGTTACTACTGTCGAAGTTGATGAAGAAAAAAAGAAACTCTTGGCTGTGGTTCCCAGTGATCAGCTCTCTCTGGCTATTGGGCGGCAAGGGCAGAATGTTCGTCTTGCTTCCCGCTTGATGGGATGGCGTATTGATGTAAAGAGCGAACAGCGATATGCTAACATGGGAAATGAAGTGTATCAGAAAATTGTAGCTCTAAAGAGCATGGATGAGAATCTTGCTGATAAATTTTTTGCTAAAGAAATTAATTCTATTAAAGAGCTTGCTGCTCTTGATATGGAAAAAATCATAGAAATTGGTAGAATTAATGAAGAGCGGGCTGAGCAGTTGAAAGACGAGGTTGCAGCTCTTGCTATGCAGACAGGTATTGATGAAGAGACAGATGCCGTTGAGGGTGCAGCAAGCATGGTAGGTGAAGCTGGTGCCGATGGACAAACTGTTCTTCAGGGTGATGGGCAGACGGGCAATTTTGATAATGAGCAAACTGTCGATGTCGATCAGGTCGGGGATCTGGTTACCAAGTTGGATACTGATCCCATTGTTGAGCAGGCCGATGAGCAGGATGAAGAATCCGATGTTAACGGTAATGAGTTATAAAAATACTGGCTTGTGAAACGTAACTATACGCCTCTTCGCACATGCAGAGGGTGTGGAAAAAAAAATCCGAAAAATGAACTTATTCGTTTTGTTTGGCAACAGGGCGAACTTATGGAAGACACCAAGCAGTTGCTGAATGGCCGAGGGGTTTATTGCTGTGCAACACAAGAGTGTCGGAAACGACTAACAACAAACCGCAAGACGCTACAATGGGCATTACGCCTTCAGCGCTGATGTGAAACGTATACGGGAGTATTAGATGAGCAAGGTCCGAATTTATGAACTGGCGAAAGAAGCCGGTCTTAAAAGCAAGGAACTAGCTGACAAGCTGATAGAATTAGGGTATCCCATTAAAAGCCATAGCTCCACTGTCAGTGATGAGGTTGCTAAGGATATCCGCCGTAAAGTACTTGGTTCAGCAGTTGCTGAGGTTACGGCAACACGAATTGAGGTTAAAAAGCCTACAGTTTCAACTAGTGTGAAAACAACTGTTGTTCGCAGGCGCTCCAAGGCTGAAAAAGAAGAAATTGCTCGAAAGGCTGAAGAAGAGGAAACGGTTCTTCTTGAGGCGGATGTGGAGGCGGTTCAACCATCAGGTGACGTCGAGGATAATACCTTGTCTGAAGAGACAAGTGACGTTGTGGTTGATGAAATGCCAAAGGTTGAGCAGGTAGAAGAAGCGGTTGAAGAAATATCCTTAAAAACAGATCAAACCGATGATGACGGTTCGGGCGAGGCAAGCGGCGAGATGGTCAAACAGGCCGATGTAACGAAGAAAAAGATTGAGGCTCCAGAGGGCGCAGTTCAGCGACCAAAGGGTTTGGCAAAGGTTGTGGGTATGGTAAATATCCAACAGGTCACTGATGATAGACCTAAACCGCCAAAAAGAAATGCTAGGCCCAAGCCTGGTGTGAAAACTCAGCGCAATATACCTAATGTGGTAACTCCCCCTCATGATGACGGTCAGAAAACGGCTGGCAAAGGTAAAAAGAAGGGCAAGAGGATTGTCTCCATTGACAGTGATAAGGGAGAGGATCGTAACAAAAAGCCTGGTAAGGTTGGTAAGAAATCTCGTCGTAAAGGTGATTATGGTCGGGGTTCTGATGGAGAGTATTCACGCTTCCGTAAAGGACAGCGTAGGAAAGATAATAAGAGAGAAAAATCTGCTCAGGTTGTTGCCGAGACTAAAGCCATCAAAAAACGTATTAAGGTGTTTGAGACCATCAGTGTAGGTGATTTGGCTAAACGGATGGGAATCAAAGCCAATGAAATTATCGGGAAGTTGATGGGACTCGGTGTTATGGCAACTCTTAATCAAGCTCTTGACATTGATACCGCTAGTCTTGTTGCTTCTGATTTTGGTTTTGAAGTCGAACAAGGAATGACTGATGAGCTGGGAGTGATTCAGCTCCAGGAGAATGAAGAGGGTGGCGAGCAAGTATCCCGGCCTCCTGTTATCACGGTTATGGGGCACGTTGATCATGGTAAAACCTCTATTCTGGATGCGATTCGTAAAACTGATGTAGCTGCCGGAGAGGCAGGTGGTATCACCCAGCACATTGGAGCATATCAAGTACAATCACCTTCTGGAGATTTAGTTTTTGTCGATACTCCCGGTCATGCTGCTTTTACGGAGATGCGTTCCAGGGGTGCCAAGGTTACCGATATCGTCGTGTTGGTAGTAGCCGCCGATGATGGTGTTATGGATCAAACCAAGGAAGCCATCGCTCATGCCAAAGCAGCGGAAGTACCCATCGTGGTGGCAGTTAATAAAATAGATAAAGACAATGCAGATCCAGACCGGGTTAAGCGGGAGCTAAGCGATTTTGACTTGGTACCTGAGGACTGGGGTGGAGACATTATATATTGTCACACTGCAGCCAAATTTAATAAAGGTATTGACGAACTTCTTGAAGCTATTCAGCTACAGGCTGAAATCTTGGAGCTCAAAGCTGATCCTTCACGTAAGGCTAGAGGAACGGTTATTGAGGCTCAATTACATAAGGGTAGGGGGGCTGTGGCCACCGTACTTATTCAAGACGGAACCTTGCAGACCGGTGATTTTTTCGTAGCCGGAGCTTATAGCGGGAAAGTTCGTTCATTGAATGATGATAAGGGCGGAACCATTCAAGAGGCTGGACCTTCGATTCCCGTAGAGGTACAAGGGCTCTCTGGGGTACCGCAAGCTGGTGACGAATTTATAGTTGTTACCGACGAAAAAATGGCTAAAAGTGTTAGTGAATCAAGACAACTCAAAGTCAGAGAATTAGAGCTTGCTTCTGCATCAGTGGTTTCCCTAGATAACCTTTTTGAAAAAATGGCTGAGCAACAGGTTAAGGAGTTGCGAGTTATTCTACGTTCTGATGTTCAAGGTACTTTGGAAGCATTTACTA
>JAOTSI010000151.1 GCA_029865005.1 Desulfobulbaceae bacterium | reverse complement strand
AAATAAAATATTCAGCAAGTACGAGCATCAAAATGCCTAAGATTTTTTTTATGGTCACCATCCAATGTCCTGGGCGAGGAAGGGTAGCAAGTACACCGGAAAAAGTACCGGCTAATAAAAGAATAACACTAAAACCTAGGGAAAAAAGGAAAAGATGAATAGCACCGAGTAGTATATTCCCAGTTGAACCTACATAGGTTAGTAATATCCCTAAAATAGGAGTAGTACATGGTCCAGCTATTAAACCTGAGGCCATTCCAAATAAAAAGGCTCCGGGTGCACCCTTTACTTTGGTCAAATATTTAGGATAGAAGGATGGTAAGGAAATAGCATCGAGCATACAAAGTGCAAAAAGAAGAAATATATTACCGACTATTAAAATAGTAATGGGACTAGTACTGATGGTACCAAAAAATCGGCCAGTAGCAGCGGAAAAAAGACCAAGGAGAGCATAGACCAGGGCGGTTCCCAAAACATAGTTAATAGAAAGGAAAAATCCTCTTTTTTTGGAACCACCAAGGTTTGAACTACCAATAAAAGCTACTGTTACAGGAACAAGAGGGTAAATACAAGGCGTTAGACTTGCGAAAAGCCCACCGGAAAAGGCTGCTATGAGTGAAAGAGATAAGGAGGTTCTTAAATATTCTTCCATATGCAAAAGGAAAGCATCCATGATCAATCGCTTATTAGGGAATTTCCAGAAAATAATCTACCCGACTGACGTGTCTATGGCTCCGTCTTCTGCTTTGCGCCAAAGGTACAAGTATGCGCCCCTTGGCACACCTTGAGGACGAAGCCCATTCCTACTACGCCATGCGGGGAGATTATTTTCTTCCAGTTCCCTTAATTAAGGTTAATACAAAATAAACAAGAATATTGTTAGGTATCAACAATATCTACCGTAACAAAGTCTGATCAGAGGCAACAGTGACCGCTTACATTTTCGCGATATATTTAATCAGTTAATTATAAACCATGTAAACCGTTAAGTGCCGCGAAAAATAATAAATGTCACAAAATTGCACAGTAGGTAAGCAAAACCTCGTAACCGTTCACCGGGTTGTAAAGAAAAGTTATATAACATCGAATAGGTAAGCATTTACCGGTGCTGCGCATGTATGCAAGCAGACCGATGAGCTATATATTAATCCTATGTGAATCCAGTCTGATCGCGCGCAGGCTTAGTGCTGGTGAACGCATTAGAAAACTTCTAATGTAAGATATTTATAATTTTCCATGCCCCTTAGATAAGGTGTTAAGGGAAAAATCTGAGGCAAGAAATACTATCTACCTGATACCTAGCTAATATTTTATTGAAAGAGAAACAATCGTGATCCAGTAGATATTATGGAAACGGTGGGAAAATTAACAAAAAATGAAATAATATCAGAGGGTGGGATTAAGCGAATGGTGATAATGTACCACTTCCTCATAAGTTACTCCAGTGCCACCGAAAATATCAAGAGCGCTGCCCACTGTAGCATCGACAACACCATGCCCCAGTTCATTGATCAGCTTAAGGTCTTCAAGGGAACCAATGCCACCAGCGTAAGTCATAGGACATTCATCAACACCAGCAAGTATCGTAAGGAGTTCGGTTTCTATTCCGTTACACTTCCCTTCCACATCCACGGCATGGATAAGAAACTCATCACAAGATACGGCAAGTTGTCGTAATATATCTTCGGTGACCGCAAGAGAAGTGAATTTCTGCCAACGATCGGTAACCACATAATAATGATTACCTTTTTTGCGACAGCTCAGGTCCAGTACCAATCGATTCTTCCCAACCTTGTTAACCAGTGCTGTTAGCCTATCAGTATCTAACTTACCATCATGAAAAACATGTGAAGTTACGATAACATGGGAAGCCCCTGCATCAAGCCAAAAGGAAGCATTTTCAGCAGTTATCCCTCCGCCAATCTGTAAGCCGCCGGGGTATGCTGATAACGCATTGATAGCAGCTTGTTCATTACCCGGTCCGAGCATAATAACATGACCACCGACAAGCCCATCACGTTGATATAACTGGGCATAGTGGGAAGGTGGAAGTTCTGATGAAAAATTGGTTTGAAGCGTTCCGGAATCGTTATCGGTAAGGGTAGAGCCAATGATCTGCTTTACTTTACCGCCGTGAAGATCAATGCAAGGTCTAAAAAGCATGGACTCAGAAAGTGTTGGTCTCCGCAAGTGGGAGAAAGGTGGGGAGAGTTAGTTTTCCGCTTTTCCTTTTATACAAAAAGAAAAGCGGAAAATAATAAGCAATAAAATATTAGTCGCGATTAATCATCATGGTTGATGGATCGAGACTTAATCCCTGGGAATCATTGCCTGCTGTTCCGCTGTTTTTAAGGATGTCGAGTTTAATGGCATCTTTTTCTGGTTTGAGCAGTACAACCGTATCAAAAAGGTCCTCAACTTCATGGCAGGGGGCCGGAACTCCAGACTCGGAGACACGGTCATCATCCCTATGGCTAACTGCAGAGAACCAGATTTCTAGATCCATTGCAGTTGCTAATTCGCTGATCTCAACAAGGTCTTGACGACTAGCGGCGTTGAAATCAAAACCATCAAGAACTAAACAGTTAGGACGAAAAATATCCTGAATGATTAAATCATTTAACCGTTCTTCAAGCTTGGGACGGTTAAATGATGACTCTTTAAAGGTCATGATCACTCGGTGGCTTTTCACCGTATCAATGAGTTCCTGGGGTTTTGATAAGTTTGAGTCTTTTATAATAGACTGCAAAATATCATCGTACCATGAACGGGTCTTTTCTATAGATTCCCCAATACTTACGTGAATTACCCGCTCGCCTCGCAGTATGGAGTCAAGAGAGATTTGTACCAGCAAAGCAGTTTTGCCAAGACCGGCGCGGGCCATAACAAGCCCCATTTGTTTGGTGTTGTCGAGACCGGCTTTTAAAACTCGGAGTGGGTTTTGGTTGACTATCGGCTCGTATCCCATTCTAACCACCTCAAAAAGTAAATATAATAAATTGATGTCTCAAGAGATGTTATCACTCTATCTCAACTGTTCGTCTTTGACCAAGATTATTTGTTTTTTCGTTCTTCTTCGTATGCCTTGATCAGCTCTTCGGAAACAGACTTGGGTACTTGCTTATAACTATCGAATTCCATGGTGAACTCTGCTTTACCCTGAGTAAGTGAACGTAGGGTTGTGGAGTAACCAAACATTTCCGAAAGCGGTACTTCCGCTTCCACAACTGTGTAGTTGCCCTCTTCAACGGTACCTACTATAACACCGCGTCGTTGATTAATACTTCCCATTGCTGCGCCTTGGAACTCGGAAGGTCCTTCTACTGCTACCTTCATAATTGGCTCCATGATTACCGGAGATGCTTTGGCATAACCCTCTCGGAAAGCACCTTGTGCGGCTAATTGGAAAGCCACATCAGATGAATCGACGGCATGGGAAGAACCGTCGTTGATGGTAAGCTTAACCCCGGTGATAGGTGATCCGGTAAGAGTACCTTTTTCCAAACTCTTAGTAAAACCCTTGTCGCAAGAACTAATAAATTCACGGGGGATTGAACCACCAACGATTGCATCGACGAATTCATATTCCCCTTCTTCAAGCGGCTCGATAAAACCTGCGACGCGACCGAATTGACCAGAACCACCAGTTTGCTTCTTATGGGTATAGTTAAATTCAGCACGAGTGGTGATAGCCTCACGATAGGCAACTCGGGGTGCACCAACCTCCACTTCGGCTTTGTACTCCCGTTTCATTCTCTCGATGTACACTTCTAAGTGTAATTCACCCATACCAGAGATGATGGTTTCCCCGGTTTCACTATCAACATAGTTCTTAAAGGTAGGATCTTCTTTTACAAAGCGGTTAAGTGCTTTAGACATATTCGCCTGTGCTTTGTTATCAACTGGCGTAATCGCCAAAGAAATAACAGGGCTAGGCACGTGCATAGAACTCATAGACAAATTAATGGTGTCATCGCAGAATGTATCACCGGATGCACAATCAACACCGAACAGTGCGATAATATCACCTGATCCAGCTTGATCTATTTCTTCCATTTGATCAGAATGCATTCTTACCAAGCGGCCAACCTTTACCTTTTTACCCGTACGGGTATTGATAATACTGTCGCCTTTCCTAATAGTACCTTGATAAGTACGAATATAAGTAAGCTGTCCATAGCGGCCGTCTTCAAGTTTGAACGCAAGGGCCACGAGGGGATCTTCAGGGTCGTTACTGACAGTTAATTCGACTTCTTCTTTATCCAGATCCAGGGCGGTATTCTCAATGTCGGTTGGACAAGGAAGATATTGAGTAACAGCGTCTAGAAGTTTTTGTACACCTTTATTTTTGTATGCCGAACCAATGAGTACCGGAGCGAGCTCTAGAGCTAAGGTTCCTTTACGAATCGCATCGTGGAGCAACTCTTCGCTGGGCTCTCCTTCTTCAAGCATAATCTCCATTAGCTCGTCAGAGAACATGGAAAGTGTATCTAAGAGTTCCTCACGCTTTTCGTCAGCATCATCCTGTAAGTCAGCCGGGATATCATCATAGCGAAGGGTTTCTCCCTGCTCGCCTTCGAAGTATACCGCTTTCATGGTAACCAGGTCAACCACGCCTTTAAGATCGTTCTCAAGGCCGATGGGCAACTGTAACATAACAGCGTTAAGTGCTAACTTGTCGCGAATCTGCTGAGTAACTCGATATGGATTGGCACCAGTACGATCACATTTGTTAATAAAAGCGATTCTGGGCACCTTATAACGGGTCATCTGGCGATTAACGGTTATGGATTGAGACTGCACACCGCCAACCGAACATAAAATAAGAACCGCACCGTCTAAAACACGTAGGGCTCTTTCAACTTCAATGGTGAAATCAACGTGACCAGGGGTGTCGATAATATTAATATCGAAATTATCCCATGAGCAATAGGTAGCTGCCGATTGGATGGTAATACCACGCTCTTTTTCCAGCTCCATGGAGTCCATGGTTGCGCCGACTCCGTCCTTTCCACGTACCTCGTGAATAGAATGAATTTTCTGAGTGTAGAATAGGATTCGTTCCGTAAGGGTTGTCTTACCCGAATCGATATGAGCGCTGATACCAATATTACGTACTTGTTTCAAATCGTTGTTCATCGCGCGTTCCTCGGTTACTTAATGACGCTTATTTCCGTTGATTGGTGGCATGAGAGAGGCGATCGAAATAAGTATCGATCAAGTTCGCTCAACCTCTGGGGACAGGGGGAAGAGGATGTAGCTGGAATCGCCTGGCCCGTTAATACCGGCTAAGGACATTTCCCTACCGGAGCAAACAATAACATCCAGATCTGGGATTCCTTCCCCCATCTGAACTAACTGTAAAAAATTTCTCTTAAGAAAAATCTTCAACCTTAAAGTATATTGTGCCTACCTCGAAGTGCTTTTTTCTATCGAAGCAAGTACTAACAAAAAAAGGAGTTGCATGAAGCTGCAACCCCTTATTATTTGCAAATGGTGGTGCCGAGACCAGGATTTGAACCAGGGACACACGGATTTTCAGTCCGTTGCTCTACCGACTGAGCTATCTCGGCACTGCGACCGCAAGAATTATAATCCGTATCAATTGACTTGTCAATTGTTTTTTTCGTTAATTAGTCATTGGAAATGAGATCTCCGAGATCAATCTCAAAATCATCCAGGGCGGTGCCGGTTTTAGAGCCTTTAGCTGAAGTTTTTGTTTGGGGAGTGCTTGGCGTGGACTCGCTATTGGCTAGTCCCAGGTCACCCATCTGCATATCTTCTAGATCAGCGCCGTCTGGATTTACTTCTACCGATTGTTTTGATTGACTGGGAGCTGAAACTTCATCTAGGATATTAGGTTGAATCCCTTCTTGTTCAGATGGAGCCTCAAGGTCTGAGATATCTATATCTCCGAAATCAAGATCGGGTGACGCCGACTTATCTTCAACAGAGCTCTCTTCTTTTATATCTAATTCCATGTCCGAGTCAGTAGAAATCTCTGCTTGCTCACCAAAGTCATCGTCCAAAGCAAGATCAAGGGAGCCAAGATCGGTTGAGTCATCTTCACCGTCAAGAGCGAAGTCAGGGGTAATCGTATCTTCATCCATGGTCATTTCAAGGTCGAAATCATCTCCCCCTGCTTCTAATTCAACCACTCCAAGGTCATCTTCAGAACTACTACTGTCTTCAAATTCGTTAAGGTCCATTTCGATATCTAGATCATCATCAGTCTCTAGATCATCATCCGTATCTAAAGTAAAGTCGTCTTGCTCTAAATCGAAGTCTTCGTCGGTGGTTTGGTCAAAATCAAGATCGGAATCAGCTTCGAAGTCATCATCAACTGCTACGGTTTCATCGAAACTAGCATCGCTGTCCTCGTACTCTTCATGTTCGCCACTCAAATAATTTGGAGGGACAACAGCGTAAACCATACCGTTAAGATTAAGCTTACCGAGAGATATAGGTTTACTGCATTTACCGCAAGAGGAAAGTTTGTCAAAAGAGATGAAGCCACATTTTGGACAGCGCATATCTGAGCCTTCTGTATGGTTAGGTATAAAATAGTTGTTAGATAATAAAAATCTTACCAGTATGCCGGACGGTTGGATTCTTTTTCACATTGGAGACATCTAGTAAAGGGATTATCCTTTATCGGATGTCTCATAGAGAATAGCTTCATTTTACACAAAGGAAAATATTCTTTATCAGTAAAGAATATATCAAGGCGGCATTTTCTGCAATATGTTCGAGTAATAAAATATATGGTGTTTCACATTTTCTTCGGTGGGAATAATATTTATCCCTTGCTTGTCAATGAGGGATTTATCATTTTGCCTAGTTTAAGAGGGTGAGTTTACGAATTTGCTGATTGACAACAGCGTTAAAGTACGATTAATTAGCCCTTTTCAAAATGTTTCTATTTTGTATCTATTATTTTGAACAATCTTGTTAATTATCTATAAAACACATAAAGGAGAATACAATGGCGATGACTGTTAAGGCAATTGCTGAGAGTATAAATATAATGGGAAAAAGAAGCGGAACAGCAATGAAGGCACGTGAGACCGCGCCTATTTGCGAAATGGCTCAGGAAGAATCTAAAGCCGGCGCTTCATACATTGATCTCAATATTGGACCGGCGAGAAAAGATGGCACCGAGCTTATGCCATGGGTTGCAGAAGCTGTTCAGGGTTCAGTATCAACACCTTTATGTCTTGACACAACGAATACTGATGCTATGGCAGCCGGCTTTAAAGTAGTATCTAATAAAACGGATGCTATTATGAATTCCATCTCCGCCCAACCTGAGAGAATGGAAAAATTAATTCCGGTTGCCGCCGAGACCGGCTGTAATGTCATCGCGCTGCTATGGGGACCTGACGGAATGCCTCGTGATTCCAACGAGCGTGCTGCCATGGCTGTAGACTTGATGATGGCTTTAAATGAAGCCGGTATCCCCAATGAGAAAATTCTCTTTGACCCCATCGGAACTCCCATTACTTTGGGCGCTGACCAGATCGCTTCCGGTCTCGAATTTATGATGATGCTTTCCGATATCGCCCCCGGAGCCGGATCTACCGTCGGACTATCCAATGTTTCCAACGGAGTAGCTGAGCACCTGCGAAAATATCTTGATCGCACCTACCTCATTATGCTGATGAAATATGGTATCACCACCGCCATCGTTAATTCTTATGATGAAGAATTAATGGCTATTTGCAAAGGAGAACGTCAGGACCTGGTTGATATGGTTCACGGTATGATGGACGGCACCGACCCTGATCCTGCTACCTTAAGCGGTACCGCTTTAGAGCATTATAAGACTTATAAAACTCTTTCCGGTCAAACCGTATTTTCTGAATCTTGGCTTGAATTATAAACCAAGATTACACTAGCTCGGGGAGCGAATGTTGATGTCCGTACATTCGCTTTCCTTACTTTTTCAATATGGACATCTGTTATGGTTAACACCTCCAGACACCATGCCGTTTATGGTGTACTCAATGATTATCTGACTGGCTGGCAGTTACGTGATACCGATGATGAACGTTATCGCCAAAAACTAGAGCGTTTTTTTGTCGAGGAAAAAGGGTTTTCCAAGCAAGAGCTGGAGCCCAGGCTTTTCATTGAAACCGTCATCAACAATCAATACGTAAAATCAACCATCGAGCTTACCTTCTCCCTTTTTGGTGAGCGGTTGATGATTCTCCGTTACGGCCCCGGTTCACTTGTTACTCGTGAAAGACCCACAGTTGCAGCCGCCCGGCTTCTGGAACCGCAATACGCAATCCCCCTGGCAATAATAACCAACGGCCATGATGCCGAACTTTTAGACACCAGTACCGGTAAGGTATTGCATAATGGCCTCAATCAGCTACCCAACAGAGATCAGTTGGCTGCCATGTATCCAACACTCGCCCTTGTGCCCTTTACTGATGAAAAAATGCGGGATAGGGAAAAACGCATTTTAAATGTTTACGACCTTGAAGTATGTTGTCGGGATAGTAATTGTGCTCCATAGGGCCGCCACTCTTAATCCTAATAAATCAAACAACCTATTCATTAGTTTGTTAACTACATAATCATCAATTAACAACTTTACCGTTAATTATGGTCAAATAATATAACATTAAAAGAAATAGAGAGAACTATAATGACCGAAAACACAGAGGCTTGGTCGAAATCAAGTTGGCAAAGTCGCACCGCTCTCCAGCAACCTAACTGGCCCGATGCGGGAAAACTTAAAGACGTGTTACATTCCATAGAACAGTTACCTCCACTGGTATTTGCAGGAGAAATACGAGATCTTAAAAACTCACTGGCTAAAGCCGCCAAGGGTGAGGCTTTTCTGTTGCAAGGAGGAGATTGTTCAGAGAGCTTTTCTCAATGTACTGCTTCCACCATTCGTGAAACTCTTAAGGTACTCTTGCAGATGGCGGTGGTTATGACCTATGCTGGTGGTAAACCAGTGGTTAAAGTAGGGCGTATAGCCGGGCAGTACGCTAAGCCTCGCTCCAGTGACACTGAAACCGTAAATGGAGTTGAAATTTCTAGTTACCGTGGAGATATGGTTAACTCCAGCGAGCCTAAAGCTGCTGATAGGCTGCCGGACCCTGAACGTATTCTCAAAGGTTATTTTTTATCCGCCTCCACCTTAAACCTTTTGCGAGCTTTTACTCGCGGCGGATTTGCGTCATTACAACGAGTTCAGGCATGGAACCAAGAATTTGTTAAACAATCTCCCATGGGGCGTTCATACGAGCGCTTGGCCAAACAAATTAGCCAAGCAATAGGTTTTATGGAGGTTATTGGTATACCGACTGATACACCTCAACTTAAGCAGGCCCAATTTTACACCTCCCATGCAGCTCTTTTAT